>CANQJB010000010.1 GCA_947624155.1 uncultured Clostridia bacterium | reverse complement strand
CCGAGCGGGTTCTCCGTAAACCTCTCCTGCATGGCCTTCGCTCGCCGCTCCGGCCATAAACGTATAAAATTCGGGAAATGAATTCCCGAATTTTATTTTTTAAAGTTATAAGTCAAAATCATAAATTGAAAGCTTGAGATCAACTTTTTAAAAGCGCGCAGAGACGCGACGCTCTCTTCTACCTCTTCAACATTTCTTTTGCTTTAAGGACTGCAAGCTGTGTCTTTGCGTCGGGGATCTCGTCGTTGAGGGCCATTCTGCAAACCTTGCCGAACGGCATTTTTACCACGTCGATGAATTCCTCGGGGTCGAGGCTCTGCTCCGAAAAGCTGAGCCCGCGCGCAAGATACATATAAATCGTCTCGGTGTCATAAGCGACGGTCGGGCGCATTTTGCCGAGATAAACGATCTCGTCCGCCTCGGCGCCGATTTCCTCTTTTAATTCGCGAATACCGCATTCAAGCGGCTTTTCACCCTCTTCGAGCTTTCCGGCAGGGATCTCCAGAAGCACTTCGCGGAACGGATATCTGAACTGCCTGACCATATAGACATTTCCGTCGGCGTCGAGAGGCAGAACGCAGACCCCGCCGGGGTGTTTGATCACCTCGCGGACCGCTTCGCTGCCGTCTTCGAGAAGAACCTCGTCGCGGAAAAGCTTTACCACCTTTCCGTCGAAGATCTGCTCGCTCGAAAGCGTCTTTTCAAATAAATGCTCGGGATTCATTTTAGCCGCCTCTTTCAGTCTATGTATCTCAGGACCGCGATGACCCGTCCGAGGATCGAAACGCTGTCCAGAATTATCGGGCTCATGCTGTCGTTTTCGGGCTGGAGCCGGTAATGCCCGTCTTCGCGGAAGAAGCGCTTGACGGTTGCCTCGCCCTCGTCGGTCAGCGCGACGACTATCTCGCCGTTTTCGGCGACCGGCGTCTGCTCGACGACAACGGTGTCGCCGTCGAGGATTGCGGCGTTTATCATCGACTCGCCTCTGACTTTTAGCGCAAAGAGCTCGCCGTCATATCTCCGCCTCGGCTTGAAGCCGAAATAGCCCTCGATATGCTCGATTGCGGTGATCGGCTGACCGGCGGTGACGGTTCCGATAAGCGGGACCTGAATGCTCTCGCCGCCCGCGAGCCTGATCGCGCGGTTGAGGTTGTCTCCCTGCTTTTCGAGCAGCCCCGCGTCGACCAGCCTTTTGAGGCAGGCGTGCGCGGTCGAGGTGGAGGGAATATTGAGGCTCCGGCAGATCTCCCTCACCGACGGGGCATATCCCTCGCCGATCCTGGTCTTAACGTATTCATAAACCTCTCTGTCTCTGTCGCTCAGCGTCATTCGGCACCGCCCTTTCTAAAGTTTATTCCAGCTCTTTCGCGAGACTTTTCGCGACCTTATATATATCTCCGCAGCCCATGGTGATAACCAGATCGCCCGGGCGGACGTGTGATTTAAGATAATCGACGCATTCCGCAAATGTCGGCGTGAGCACACAGCGGTCGATCTTTTCGGCGAGATCCGCAGCCTTGACTCCGTAGACATTCTTTTCCCGCGAGCCCATTATCTCGGTCAGAACAACCTCGTCGGCGATCGAGAGGGCTTCGGCAAAGTCGTTCATCAGCATATATGTCCGCGAATAGGTGAACGGCTGGTGAACGGCGATTATGCGCTTGAAATCGAGCTCCCGCGCGGCTCTGAGAGTCGAGGCGATCTCGGCGGGGTGGTGTGCATAGTCGTCGGCGACTGTAACTCCGCCGACCGAGGCGATCTTCTCGAACCGCCTCAGCGCGCCGTGAAAGACCGAAATTCCCTTTACGGCGGAGTCCAAAGGAACGCCGACATATCTCGCCGCAGCTATCGCGGCGACCGCGTTGAGGACATTGTGCTTCCCCGGGACATGAATCTCGGTCCCGAGCAGCTTTTCGCCCTTGTAATAGACGTCAAAGGCGGTGGTCAGCCCGCTTCTTTGGAGAATCACCGGGTAGTAGTCGTTTTTATGATCCCAGCCGAAGGTGATAAGCTCTTTTCCGCCGATACCCGCGACTGCTTCCAAGGTGTTTGCGTCGTCGCCGTTATATATCAGGCACTTCGAGGCGTTTTCGGCGAACTTATGAAACGACCTTTTGAGGTTATCCATCGTCTTGAAATAATCGAGGTGGTCGGCGTCGATATTAAGGATCACCGCGATGTCAGGGCTGAGTTTTAAGAAGGTGTCGACAAACTCGCAGCTCTCGCACACCATTATGTCGGAGCTTCCGGCGCGGCCCGAGCCGCCGATCGCGGGGAGCTTTCCGCCGATAACGCAGCCGAAGTCGTTTCCCCATTCGTGGAGTATCTGCGCGGTCATCGCTGTCGTTGTGGTCTTGCCGTGGGTGCCGCTGATGCAGATCGCGTTTGAATACCAAGTTGTTACCAGCCCCAAAAGCTCCTTGCGCTCGATAACCGGAACGCCGGACGCTCTCGCGGCGGCCAGCTCGGGGTTGTCTTCCATTATTGCGGCGGTGTGAACGATCAGGTCGGCGCCCTCGATGTTTTCGGCGCGCTGGCCGAGAACTACGGGTATCCCCATTTTCCTGACGGCTTCGAGCGTCTCGGTCTCGTTGTTGTCCGAGCCGGTGAGATAATAGCCCTTTTCGTGGAGTATCTGAGCGAGCGGATACATTCCGCTGCCGCCTATTCCGATAAAGTGTATATGCCGGCGTCCGGCCAGAATATTTTCATCAGTCACAATATCAATCTCCCAAAAATTTATCGCTGATATTATTATATTCCGATTCGGGAATTTTTACCGCGTTTTTTGCATAAAAAAGCAAAGCCCTGCCAAAAATACCGTTGCAGTAAAAAAAACACACCGAAGAAAGGAACGGATTATGACGATCACAAACATCAAAGTAAGAAAGATTATCCCCGAAGGCAGGCTCAAGGGGATAATAAGCGTCACCTTCGACGACGCCTTCGCGGTTCACGATATCAAGGTTGTCCAGGGCGACGGCAGGCTTTTTGTCGCGATGCCCTCGCGCCGTGACGACACAGGGGCGTTCCGCGACATTGTCCACCCGATTTCGCAGGAGGCGCGGGAAAAGATCGAGGGTGAGATACTCTCGGCCTATTACCGCGCGCTGAGCGAGGTTGCCCCGAGCTAGGCGATCACTGCTCTGGCCTTGCTGACAATGCTCTTATCGTTTTCATAGGTCAGAACGTTCTGCGCCCTGTCGATCTCGATCCAGCGAATGTCGGCGATCTCGTCCTCCTGAGGGACATAGTCGGTGTTCTTTGCCTTTGCGAGAAAATAGACGACGACCTTCTGGGTGCCTCTCTTGGGCGAATAACTGACGGTCTCGCGGAAGCTGGAGTCGATGATAACGTCGATTCCGGTTTCCTCGAGTATTTCGCGGTGGGCGGTCTGAACTTCGGTTTCTCCGGCCTCAACGTGGCCTTTCGGGAAAGACCAGTGGCCGCTGTTGATGTGTTTGATTAAAAGAATCTCGGTATTGCCGTGAAACTTGCGGTAAACGATCGCACCGCAGGACTTTTCGTGCAGCATATTTTTCCTTCCTGAAGCCTTGAGCGAAAAACCGCTCGGGCTTCTTTTAAGATATATTCGTATATATTGTATCACAATCCCGCATCTTTTGCAAGTTTTATTTAAAAGAAATGAAAGGAAATGAAAATGAAGGGACAAAACCGAATTGCAGCGCTTTAAAATCCGACCTTCGATTTTTCATGATGTATCCGATATTGGGCGCATTTCTGATTTCCCCTCCTTGACTTCCCTCCTATGATGTGATAAACTGTAAATATAATCAAGAAGGGGGTATGCCAAATGAACAGAAAACGCGCACTCTGCATATTTGCGGCGGCAGCGGCGATCGCGGCGGCGGGACTCAACGCCGAAAACAATATGCTGACCCTGAGCGAATATGTCTTCGAGTCGCCGAAGGTGAGCGATTCGCTCGACGGCTTTAAAATCGTCCACCTCTCCGACCTTCACGGCAAGCGGTTCGGCCGGGGGAACAGCCGCCTCGTCGGGCTTGTGAACGCCCAGCGGCCGGATATAATCCTGATAACCGGCGACCTTGTCGACGGCCGGCATCCCGACCCGCAGGCGGCTTATGAGCTGGTCTCTCAGCTAACCCTGATCGCCGACGTCTATTATGTCACCGGCAACCACGAGGAAAATCTCCCGACCTTGACCTATAATCATCTTCTGAGCGAGCTTTCGGCGCGGGGAGTGCATCTTTTGGACGGCAGAGCCGAGCGCTTTGAGGTCGGAAGCAGCGAGGTCAATATAATCGGAATGTTTGATAAAAAAGACTTTTACGCCTCTCAGGTCTCTGAGCTTCTCAGGCCGAACGGCTTCAACATCTTGCTGAACCACCGCCCGCAGTTTGCGCCCGACTATGCCGCCGCGGGCATCGACCTGAGCTTTTGCGGCCACGCCCACGGAGGCCAGTTCAGAATTCCGTTTGTCGGCGGGCTGATCGCCCCGGACCAGCTCTTCTTCCCGACATACAGCGAGGGGATCCACCGCTTCGGCGACCGCGCAACGGTCATCAGCCGCGGCCTCGGCAACAGCCTGATACCGGTCAGAATCAACAATCCCCCCGAGGTCGTTTCGGTCACTCTCAGAAAGGAGTTTCGCTGATGCAGAGGGTCTTTGCTTCGACAGGCGCGTTTATCGGCCGTCCCAACGGCCGCGATTTCCGGCTGATCGCCGAGCTCGCGCCGAGAATCCGCTGCGACGGCTTCGAGCTGATATTTTATGAGGATTGGTACGGCCGCGAAGATGAGCTCTGCGGCTGCATAGAGAAAACCGGCCTGAACTTCCCGACGCTTCACGTCGAAAAGAAGATCGGCGAGCTTTTGGCGGAGGAGCGCTTCGACAAAGCTTTTGAGCGGTTCAGAACAAACTGCGTGACCGCAAAGAGGATCGGCGCGAAGCTTCTGATCCTCCACCTCTGGAACGGCCCGATCTCGGACAGCAACATCTCCGCGAATTTTTCGGCATATCCCGAGCTTGAGGCGATCTCGAAGGAATACGGCCTTGTCCTGACCGCCGAAAACGTTATTGCGAACGGCTCCAGCCCGCTCGAGCTGTGGTGCCGGCTTCTGAAGACCTCGCCCGACGCGAAATTTACATACGACACCAAAATGGCGCAGTTCGATTTTTTGAACGAGGCCGCCTTTGAGCCGGAGAACATCGGCCTCTGGGAGAGCGTCCGTCATCTTCATGTCAACGACCGCAGGGGCGGCTACCGCGACTGGTCGAGCATCCGCGCGCTGAATATCGGCTATGGCGACGTCGATTTTGTTACCTTCTTTAAAAATCTCAGAAAGACCGGCTATTCCGGCGACTTTACAGTCGAAGCCAACGCCTTCCGCCCCGACGGCAGTCTCGATCTCGAGGGAATGAACAGAAGTCTCGAAAGGGTAAGAGTGCTCGCTGGGGTGTGATTTGCGGGCATCGGAATACGGGACAGTTAAAAAATTAGCCTCTGTTAGAAAACAGAGGCTATATTCATTCTTGCAAGAGCCTTTTACACTCTCTCCCTTATTTCTTCTGTGATCTTCGCGACAAATTCGTCAAGGGTCATCGTTTCGGTCGCGGTCGAATCGAGGCGGCGGACCGAGACGGTTCCCTCCTCGGCTTCCTTCTGGCCGACGATAACCATATAAGGCACTCTGTCGACGACCTGAGCCTCGCGGATCATATAGCCGATCTTTTCGTTGCGCTCGTCGAGCTCGGTTCTGACCTTTGCCGCTCTGAGGGCCTCATAAACTCCGTGGCCGTATTCCGAGGCCTTTTCGGAGACGAGGAGCACCTTCGCCTGAACCGGCGCGAGCCAAGTCGGGAACTTTCCCGCAAACTGCTCGATAAGAATGCCGATGAAGCGCTCGATCGAGCCGAAGACGACGCGGTGAACCATTATCGGGCGCTGCTTTTCGCCGTTCTGGTCGACATATTCGAGGTTGAAGTTGAGCGGCATCTGGAAGTCGAGCTGAATCGTTCCGCACTGCCATGTCCTCCCGAGAGCGTCCTCAATGTGGAAGTCGATCTTCGGGCCGTAGAACGCGCCGTCGCCCTCGTTGATCGTGTAGGGCAGACCGAGCTTTTCAAGCGCGAGCTTGAGGCCGTTTGTCGCGGCCTCCCAGTCCTCGTCAGAGCCCATTGAATTTTCGGGGCGGGTCGAGAGCTCGACCGCGTATTTAAAGCCGAATTTCTTATATACCTCGTCGATAAGGTTGACGACGCCGATTATCTCGTCGGTGATCTGGTCTCTGGTCATAAAGATGTGAGCATCGTCCTGAGTGAAGCAGCGGACGCGGAACAGCCCGTGAAGAGTGCCTTTTAGCTCGTGGCGGTGGACAAGCCCCAGCTCGCCCATTCTGATCGGCAGATCGCGGTAGGAATGAGGCTGAGACTTATAAACCATAACTCCGCCGGGGCAGTTCATCGGCTTGACGCAGTAGATTTCGTCGTCGATGACCGTCGAATACATATTGTCCTTGTAGTGATCCCAGTGTCCCGAGGTCTCCCAGAGACGGCGGTTCATAATCATCGGAGTCTGAACCTCGACATAATGCTCGCGGGTGTGAATCTCGCGCCAATAGTCGATCAGCGCGTTCTTTACCGCCATTCCCTTCGGCAGGAAGAACGGGAAGCCGGGGGCCTCCTCTGCGAGCATAAAGAGCCCCATCTCCTTGCCGATCTTTCTGTGGTCGCGTTTTTCGGCCTCTTCGAGAAGCTTGAGATAGTCGTCGAGCTCCTGCTGATTGCGGAAAGCGATCCCCTTGATTCGGGTCAGCATCTTGTTGTCCTTGTTGTTTTTCCAGTAAGCTCCCGAGACGGCGGTGAGCTTAAAGGCTTTCAGAGCCTTTGTATAGGTGATATGAGGCCCGACGCACATATCGACATAGTCGCCCTGCTTATAGAAGCTGATGACAGCGTCCTCCGGAAGATCGGCGATGTGCTCGACCTTGTATTTTTCGCCGCGCTCCTGCATAAAAGCGACGGCCTCCTCGCGGGGGAGAATAAACGGGCGGATCGGCAGGTTTTCCTTGACGATCTTTTTCATTTCGGCTTCGATCTTCGCGAGGTCCTCCTCGCCGACAGTTTTGTCGCCGAGATCGACGTCATAATAGAAGCCGGTTTCGTTTGCGGGGCCGTAGGCGAATTTTGCCTCCGGCCAGAGGCGAGAGATCGCCTGGGCCATAATGTGGGCGGCCGAGTGGCGGATTATGTGCAGCTCTTCCTCGGGCGCGCACTCGCCGACGGTTCCGTTTGAATAGATTACTTTCATGGTGTATCCTCCTATTTATATAGTATTAAACTTTTCTCAGAACATACAGTGTGGTGATGTCTCCTATTTCAACGCCTACGCGTTCGGCCTGTTTGCCGAACTCGTTGTCGGATTTATCCCATTTGTGATAGTACGACTTATCGCAGGATTCGATTTCAAATCCGCACCGTGGCAAAGCCTCCTCTTTAATGCCGGCAGGGAAAACAAAAACGCCCTGCAAGCATTTCTGCTCGCGGGGCGGCTTAAATTGCCGCGGTTCCACCCGGATTTATATCTTTTAAGCCGATAACGGAGCATTCCGGCGCTGGTTGGGCGCACTCGGGGAGCGGTACCCGGTATTTTAAACCGGCAGGCGCAAAAGCTGCGGCTGCTCTGCCGTTCGGGCTGCGCCGCTCGCACCAAAAAGCGCGGCGCTCTCTTAAAAAGCCGTTCCGGCGGGTTTTCCCTTCGACGTTTTGTGCCTAAAGAATACCACGCCGAGCGCAAAATGTCAAGCGCTTTTTGAAGGAAAATCGAATTTTGCGCACAATATTATTAAAAAGTTCTTGACAGGCGGGCAAAATGAGTATAAAATATATCTGTATATTGCATTATTATGCTTATATGAAACGCTACTATACCCTTATATATAGTGTAAAAAATTTATGAAAGGAGAATGTCGATGATATCTGTTATTTGGGTTATACTGCTTTTAGTGGCAGCGCTTGTTCTCGGCGCCGCAATCAGCGGCTTTATCTTCTACAAGCGCGGCTATAACGATAGAAAAGAAAAAGCAGAAGCACAGATAGGCTCGGCCGAGCAGGAAGCCTCGCGGATTTTAGACGAGGCCAAAAAGGAAGCCGATTCGCTGAAAAAGGAAAAGCTGATCGAGACAAAGGACGAGATCTATAAGTCGCGTCAGGAAGCCGAGCGCGAAATCAAAGAGCGCCGCACCGAAGTCTCGCGTCAGGAAAGACGTATTCAACAGAAAGAGGAGTCGCTAGACAAAAAGCTCGACAACCTCGACAGAAAGAACGAGCTGGTCAACCAAAAGCTCGCTCAGGCAGAGCAGAAGCTCAACGAAGCTGAGGAGGTCAGACGCGGCCAGATCGAAATGCTGGAGCGCATCTCTCAGTTCACCGTTGAACAGGCGAAGGAATATCTGCTCAAACAGCTCGAAGACGAGCTGATCCACGAAAAAGCAGTCAAGATCATGAACTACGAACAGCAGGCCAAGGAGGAGTGCGAAGCAAAGGCGAGACAGCTTATTTCCCTTGCGATCGCGAGATGCGCGGCAGATCAGGTCTCCGAGTCGGCGGTAAGCGTCGTTCCTCTGCCCAACGACGAAATGAAGGGCAGAATAATCGGCCGCGAGGGCCGCAATATCCGCGCGCTCGAGCAGCTTACCGGCGTCGACCTCATTATCGACGACACGCCCGAGACGATCACCCTCTCCTGCTTCGACCCGGTTCGCCGCGAAGTCGCGAGAATTGCGCTTGAACGCCTGATTCAGGACGGCAGAATCCACCCGACAAGAATCGAGGAAATGGTCGACAAGGCCCGCCGCGAGGTCGAGCAGGTAATCAAGTCCGAGGGCGAACGCGCTATCCTCGAGGCAAATATCCACGGCCTCAACCACGAGCTGGTTAAGCTGATCGGCCGTCTGCACTACCGCACCAGCTACCGCCAGAATGTTCTCAACCACTCGATCGAGGTTGCACACCTCGCCGGAATGATGGCCTCGGAGCTCGGAGTCGACCCGACGCTCGCCCGCAGAGCCGGACTTCTCCACGACATCGGAAAGGCGCTCAGCCACGAGATCGAGGGCTCACACGTCCAGATCGGCGTCGATGTCTGCAAGAAATACAAAGAATCGCCCGACATCATTCACGCTATCGAGGCCCACCACGGCGACGTCGAGTGCCACAGCGTTATCGCGGCGCTGGTTCAGGCCGCCGACGCTATCTCTGCGGCAAGGCCCGCGGCCCGTTCCGAGAACTTTGAAAACTACATCAAGCGCCTTGAAAAGCTCGAAGAAATCTGCTCGAGCTTCGACGGCGTCGAAAAATCCTTCGCGATCCAGGCCGGACGTGAGGTCAGAATCATCATTATGCCCGAAAAGGTCAGCGATGAACAAATGGTCATCGTCGCCCGCGAGATCACCAAAAAAATCGAGGCCGAAATGGATTATCCCGGCCAGATTAAGGTCAATCTGATCAGAGAATCCCGCGCGGTTGACTACGCTAAATAGTGTTTTATTGTTTAAAATCGACAAAGTAATCGGCAGTTTTGGGGCTGCCGATTGTCATTTCTAACAAATCAGAAAATTTTAAAAACTTTTTTGCAACAAAACCAACTCAATGCGACACTATTTAGACAGCGGGAAGCGAAGACAGGGCTTTTGGCCGTTCGCCGCGAATTTCCCCTCTTTTTCAAAATAAAATTGGAAAAGGGTTGACAATTTGCGCGATTGATGTTATACTAGCCTTATGTCTTGGGTTCCCGAGACAAACCCAAATTCCTATACCCGTATAGGGATGAAACCATATCCAAATTTTATAAGGAGGAAAACTACTATGGCAAAGAAAATTTTGGCAGTCGTTCTGGCTGTCATGATGGCTGTCTCTGCAATGGCCGTCACCGCTTTCGCTGATCAGAGAATCGATCTCTATCCTTACGAAGAGACCGGTAATTATGCTAATGATAGTCATAATTTCGTCACCGAAACGGTCACATTCGACATTCCTGTCTATGGTCTCTACGGTTATCTTACCGCCGGTGACTATATGGAACTCACCCTCCCCGCTAACTGGGGCTGGAACATTCCCGCCGGAGTAGAAGTCAACTGGTCCATCGTTGTCAACGGTGCTTCCTATGCGCTTCCTACTCACGCAACCACTAAGTCTGGTTATGACGATGTCTTCAAGACCAACGTCGTTCTCGGCTTCCTCGCTCACCACTATGATGGCGGCAAGGACGTTGCTGATGATGACTACACCGACAACGGCGATACCGCTATCCCGCAGTCCATTGGTTACAACACCATCAACTCCGTCCGTCTCGTAGCTCAGATGACCTACGATTCCGGTTGGAACCCCGGTTGGAACAAGCGCGCTGACGTCAATGCTTTCAACGCTAAGGACGGCGCTTATCGCAACCTCGTCAAGGCTGTTTGGCACTATGACGATGGCACTGAGGTTCCCGGTTCTATCAGCTATGCTTCCACTTGGAACGCACAGGCTGCTGATTCCACCGACAAGAACTCTGTTGGCCTTTACGACTTCGTAACCAACGAGTGGACAGCTTCTGCTTACAACGATTCTAAGGTTCCGCTCACTTGGGACCACAACCTCGGCAACAGAGCTATCATCTACGGCGCTGATTCTGCTGAACTCGTTGTTGAGCTCAACAAGAAGATTGCCGGTCAGGCTGTTTACACCCTCTACGCCAACAAGGGCGACGCTCTCTATCCCGTTGACTACAACGGCCTCTGGTGGAACTACAGCGATGCTCGTCAGTATGTTTCCCAGGTCTATGTAGACGGCGCTGTTTCTGAGCTCCGCTTCCCTGTTGACCTTAAGTTCCTCTATGAGACCAACTACGGCACCTACAACCGTCAGTTCGTTATCTTTGAGAACATCACCCTTCTCCAGCCGACTATCATGTCCAACTACCTCGAAGTTGACAGAGCTAAGGTTGAGGCCAACGGCTTCTCTTACGGCAGCTCTAACAACACCTTCGGCAGACTCTCTTGGGGTCCGTCCTACGCTGGCAACAGACTGTCCTATGACGGCGTTGAAGTCAACTACGCTCGTACCGGTATGGCCGGTCAGGGTGCAGTCTCCGGCTACTACAAGTATGTAAAGCCCGCTGATCCTACTAAGGTCGTTACCAAGACCCAGACCAATGAGGCAGAAGGCACTTGGGCTGGCACCGCTATCAGCTTCAAGGATGAGCTCAATGCTCTCGTTGACGATGGCACCATCAAGGAAGATTCCGTTGTTACCTTCACCGCTGTTGACGCTAACGGCAAGGCTTCCAACGACATCATGATGCAGGACGAGACTCACGGTTGGGATCTCTCCGCTGAAGGCAAACAGTATCAGCCTAAGTTCCCCGCAGTTGACGGCGTTATCACTATCTCCGGTAAGACTGTTATCGAGGCTCGTAACGACAGCTACGGCCCGCAGCTCCTCTTCGGTTCTGATAAGGCAAAGGGTACTTGGACTGCTACCTGCACCATTCGCGATGCTTCCCAGTTCAATGCTGACGGCACTATCAAGGGTGTAACCACTACTGCTGACGATCCCGCTGCTACCAAGGTTCCTTGCGATGCTGACGATCCCGACGCTATCACTGATTACACTGCTTCCGGCAATGCTTTCTCCAACAACAAGGCTGACGTAATGGCTACCGCCATCTACCTCAACTTCCCTGAGCCCGAGGCTGAGCCCGCTCCCGACGAGACTGTCACCACTCCTACCGAGGAGACCGATCAGGCCGCCGACGACGAGCAGGTTGATGTCGGCGACACTGATGAGCCCGCTGAGACTACTCCGGCTCCCGCTGAGCAGAACCCTCCTACGGGTCTTGTCCTCGCGGTTGTCCCGATGCTCGTTGCTGCTGCTGCTGCAGTAGTTGCTAAGAAGCACTAATTCCTCCTATAAAGAAGGATAACACCGTTTATCTAAACGGGTAAAGAACCCGCCACCTGATGCAGACAGGTGGCGGGATTTTTTATATCTCTTTCGGGCTGGCAGGTATTTTTATCCACATCTTGTATTCAAATATGCACAAAAAGCCCGCATATTGTAACAATGTAAAAAAAGCGGGCGGTTTCAGAAATTTTTTTGTGAAAATCGTGTGTTTGGGCTTGACACAAGGCTTTCACTTTGGTATAATATACACACAAAGTAACTCGAGTCTCAATTGAATATTGACGAATTGGAGCAAATATCCTTTTTCACCGCCTTTGTGAGTAATGTGAAAAAAGTATTTGCTTAAAGTCGTTTATGAGATTTGCACCGGTTTTTTGTGCAGATTGCACAATCACGTCCCTATGGAGGGTGAACGACAGAATGTCAGAATTACTTACAGCACAAAACGTCTGCCGCGACTTTGTGATCGGCGACGGGAGCGTGATCCACGCTCTTAAAGACATCAATATGAACGTCGCCGAGGGCAAGCTGACGATATTGAAGGGCCGTTCCGGCTCGGGCAAGACCACCTTGATAAATATGCTCGGCGCCCTTGACCGCCCGACCTCCGGCGAGGTTATTTTCGACGGCCAGGACATCACAAAGCTTTCCGACGCGAAGCGCGACGAGATCCGCCGCTATCAGATGGCCTTTGTTTTCCAGTCGGTCGCGCTGATGAGCTCGATGACCGCTTATGAAAACGTCGACTTCGGGCTTCGGCTGGCGGGCTTCCCGCTAGATAAGCGCCAGGAAAGGGTAACAAAGTGCCTCGAAGAGGTCGGCCTCGCAAAGAGAATGCACCACCGCCCCGGCGAGCTTTCGGGCGGCGAACAGCAAAGAGTCGCGATCGCGAGAGCGCTCGCCCACGAGCCAAAGATAATCTTCGCCGACGAGCCGACCGCCGAGCTCGATTCCGGCACCAGCCACCATATCGTCGAGCTGTTCAAGACCCTTGTTCTTGACGAGCACATGACGATAGTCATGACCACCCACGACGTCAGCCTTCTTGAAATCGCCGACAGGGTTTACACGCTAGAGGACGGTGAGATCATTGACTAAGAGAAAGAAAGCAAAACTCGAGCACGAGCAGGAGCTGATGGCCGAGTCGGAGTACGCGATAGAATGCGAGAACCTCGTTAAGATCTATAAAACCGACCAGATCGAGGTCGTCGCGCTCCAGGGTCTTGACCTTCAGATCAAGCGGGGCGAGCTTGTCGCGATCGTCGGAACCTCCGGCTCCGGCAAGTCGACACTACTGAATATGCTCGGCGGACTCGACAAGCCCTCCGCGGGAGCGCTGACCGTCAACGGGCGCAATCTTCTGAAATTCACCGAAGAGGATTACATGATATATAAGCGCAACACCGTCGGATTCGTCTGGCAGAACAACGCGCGAAACCTCGTTCCTTATCTGACGGCGGTCCAGAATGTCGAGCTTCCGATGCTCCTTCAGGGCCAGAAGCAGCGGCGCGAAAAGGCTCTCGAGCTTTTAGACGTCGTCGGGCTGTCGCACAGAATCAATTCCAGGCTCGACCAGATGTCGGGCGGTGAACAGCAAAGAGTCGCGATCGCGATCTCTCTTGCGAACGACCCGGTGATACTTCTCGCCGACGAGCCGACCGGCTCTGTCGATACCAAGACTTCAGACCAGCTTTTGCAGGTTTTCAAGGATATAAACGAAAAGCGCGGAGTGACTGTCGTTATCGTCACCCACGATCTCAGGCTTGCGAAGCAGGTAAACCGCGTTGTTTCGATCCGCGACGGCCGCACCTCGAGTGAGATTATCAGAAAAACTCACGCCGAGATAATGCAGGAGTCGAAGGGTTGGGACAACGGCGCCGAAGAAGAAGGAGCGGAGCCCGTCGAGGTTTCGGAGGAGCTGGTGGTTCTTGACCGCACCGGCAGACTCCAGATTCCGAAGGACTACCTCGAGGCCCTTGAAATAAAGGGCGGCTCCAAGGTCAAAGCCGACCTCGATCTTGAGCAGCAGCGGATTTATATCCACAAGGCTCAATAAAATCCTTTATACCCTAAACGGAGAAAATATATCGCAATCCAAATTCAACGGAAAGGTGGATTCACAGTGAAAGACAAAATGTTCAGGCGCCTGATATCGCTGGTCATAGCGTTAGTGATGATAGTGCCGACAGCCGGAGCTGTTTGGGCGGATTCCTCCGAGACCGAAGAGGTCAGAGAGACTTCTGCCCAGTCGCTTGACGACGAAAACAGAGCCCGCACTTACAGCACCTACTATGATAAGCACATAGGCGACCCCAGACCTGACGCCGAAGCGGTCATCTGGGGAAAGGATTACGTCTCGGCTTCCGAGGACTCCGGTGCTTATGCCGGAACCTTTGAAGGCAGAGAGGCCCTGGTCTGGCCGGAGGCAAGCGGAACGGTCGAATTTACCGTCGACATTCCGACTACCGGTATGTATTCGATCAAGTTCGATTATTACGCCCTCGAGGGCGCGGCGAACAACATCGAATTCGGCCTGATGATCGACGGCGAATATGCTTTCAGCACCGCTGAGCGCGTCGCGCTCGCCAAAAAGTGGGTCGCTGCCTCAAAATCCTATGAAGTCAATGAGGACGGAACCCGTTCCTTCCGCACCGACGTTCACGGAAACCAGATCAGACCTACTCTTGAGGAAGAACCCGCGTGGATGTCGGACTATCTGAAGGATATCGACGGACTCTTTAACGATCCGCTCGGATTCTATATCACCGCCGGCACTCACACCATTACCCTGACCTCGGTCAAGGCGAAATTCGCGATCGAAAAGATCACCTTCAACAACCCCGAATCTCCCAAGCCCGCAGCTCAGTGCGACAATGTCACCACCGATGCCTCGAAGGCCGGTTCCTCAGCCGGCATTCACCTCACTCTCGAGGGCGAGGCTCCTTCAAGCGCGTCCGACATCACTCTTTACCCCACCTATGACCGCTCTACATATCTGACATCCCCCCACGATCCCGTCAAGATGATCTACAACACCATCGGCAAGGAGAACTGGAAGGACGCCGGACAGAATGTCACATGGACCTTTAACATGGACAAAGCCGGCTGGGTCAAGGTCGCTATCCGCGCAAGACAGGACCAGATGCGCGGCCTCTATTCCAACAGAAGACTTTATATCGACGGAGTCGTCCCCTGCGCAGAGGCTGACCAGATCAAGTTCTACTACTCGACCGAGTGGCAGGTTGTCTCTCCGACCGACGCCGACGGCAACGACCTTTACTTCTATCTCGAAGCCGGCGAGCACACTCTGACTCTCGATGCGATCCCCGGTGAGATCGGCGACATTATGCGTCAGCTCGACGACCTTGTCTACTATCTCAACAGCTACTACCGCCAGATCCTTCAGATCACCTCTCCTTCTCCCGACGAATACAACAACTACGAAATTCACAAGCAGATCCACGGCATTCTCGAAGACTTCGCCAGCTATGCCGAACAGCTCCGCGCCCTTAAGGCCGACATCGAAGTTCTCGCGGGAACCGCCGGCACCGAGGCCGTCTCGCTCGACACGATGGCTAAGCTGCTCGACAGACTTGTCAAGCGCCCCGACGATATTCCGGGCTGCCTCGGCCAGATCAAGGACAACGTCTCCTCGCTGTCCCAGTGGATGACCGACTACCGCAGCCAGTATCTCGAAGTCGACATGATCGAGCTGATTTCCGCCGACGAGGCTGCAAGCTCCGTCAAGGAAAGCTTTATCAAGCAGCTCGGCTTCAGCTTCCAGTCCTTCATCGGCTCCTTCTTCGCCGACTATAACATTCTCTCGGAGGACAACAAGTCCGCGCTCAACGTCTGGGTCTCCCTCGGACGTGACCAGGCTCAGGTCGTTAAGGAGCTCGTTGATTCCTACTTCGTTGAAGACACCGGAATCGCAATCAGCATCAACCTCGTTCAGGGCGGTATCCTCGAATCCACCCTCGCGGGCAAGGGACCTGACGTCGTTCTCTTCGTCGGCGGCGACCTCCCGATCCAGTTGGCCGCCCGTGACACCCTCGTCGACATCTCTCAGTTCGACGACTATCAGGATGTAATTAAGCGCTTCGCGCCGAACGTTATGACGCTCTATACATATCAGGGCGGCGTCTACGGACTGCCGATCTCCCAGAGCTTCTCGATGATGTTCACCCGCGACGACGTTCTCAATTCCTTCGGCTTCGAAAAGGGACCCGATACCTGGGTCGAGCTGATTGATATGCTCCCGACTCTTCAGAGAAGCTATATGGGCGTCGGCTTCAACTTCGACGTCTTCGGAACCTTTATGGTCCAGCGCGGCCTCGGCTACTACAACGAGTCCAAGACCGCAACAATCTTCGACACTCAGCCCGCTGTTGAGGCGTTCGAGATGTGGACCAAGTTCTACAACACTTACAGCTTCCAGCAATCGTTTGACCAGTTCACACGTTTCCGTTCCGGCGAATACCCGATCATCGTTACCGGTTATACTTTCTATAACCAGCTCTACATGGCTGCTCCGGAAATCCGCGGAACATGGTCTCTGAACCTCATTCCCGGCACCGAGGACGAGAACGGCAACATCAACCGCTCGACAACCTCTTCCTCCTCCGGCGGAATCATCTTCTCCAAGCTCAACGAAGAGCAGAGAAAGGACGCCTGGGAGCTGATCAAGTGGTTCACCTCCGCCGAGACTCAGTCTGAATACGGTCGCTCGATCGAAGCACTCTTAGGCCCTCTCGGACGTTTCGACACCGCTAACTACGAAGCGCTCGGAAAGCTCGCCTGGAACCAGCAAGAACTCGATCTGATCCGTGAGCAGATGATGTACACCGTCGATATCGACATCATTCCCGCGACCTACATCGTTACCCGTAACATCACCAACGCCTTCAGAGAAACCGTCAACCTCTCCTCTAACCCGCGCGACACTCTGATCTGGTACAATAAGGATACAAACGATGAGATCATCAGAAAATACGAGGAACTCGGTATAGATATCGAGGATCTCTTAAAAGACTAAAGGAGGGAGGAATAAATAATGGCAAAGGTTAAAGAACAAAAGGCTGTAAAGCCCCTTAATACCGACAGCAAGTGGCATTACACGCTTCACCTTATGAAAATGAACCAGGCCTGCTACTGGATGATGGCCCCGTTCTTCGCTCTGTTCATTCTCTTTACTGCGGTTCCGGTTCTGATGTCGCTGCCTCTGGGTCTCACGAGCTTCAACCTCGTTCAGTTCCCGCATTACGTCGGCCTCCAGAACTTCTATTCCCTGTTCGTAAACGACGACGTATTTCTGACCGCAGTCCGCAACACCCTTATCTTCGCGATATTCACCGGCCCGTTCTCTTATGTTCTCAGTTTCATTCTCGCATGGCTGATAAATGAGATGAACCCCTTCCTGAAGGTATTCTTCACCTTCGTGTTCTACGCTCCCTCGATGACCCCCTCCGCCTTCGTTATCTGGCAGCTCGTCTTCTCCGGCGACTCCTACGGCTACCTCAACTCGGTTCTTCTCGACTGGGGAATCATCAACACCGCGAAACAGTGGCTGACCGACGTAACCTATATGATGACCGTCGTCATCATCGTTCAGCTCTGGATGTCGATGGGCGCCGGCTTCCTCGCTCTTCGCGCGGGCTTCCAGGGAATCGATACCTCGCTTTATGAAGCGGGCGCTATTGAAGGAATCCAGAACCGCTTCCAGGAGCTCTTCACCATCACCATTCCGGCGATGGGTCCGTCGCTCCTCTTCGCAGCCGTTCTCGCGATCTCCGGCGCGTTCACCGTCGGCTCGGTCGGCGCGGCCCTCTGCGGAATGCCGTCAACTGCTTACGCGGTTCATACCGTTATGAACCACGCTCAGGACTACGGCTCCATCCGTTACGAAATGGGCTACGCCTCGGCAATATGCTTCGTTCTGTTCGCGGTTATGCTGATTTGTAACCAAGTCATCAGAAACGTGCTGAGCAAATACACCGATTAACAAAAGGAGGGGAACATAAATGGCTGAAACCGCTGTCAAGAATCCCGTAATGGATTCAGTTGAAGCTCAAAACGCGAGAGCGTTAAAAAGGCTCAGAAAGCGCCAGAAGAGAAGAGGCGACATCGAAAAGGCAAGAGTCAAGAAGTCGAAGGGCAAGCACATTAACGGCTCCCTCGGCGGAGATATCGCGATATTCATTCTTCTCGCTCTGTTGGGAATCTTTATGATCTTCCCGCTCTACTATTCGATTATCCAATCCTTCAAGCCGATAAGCGAACTCTTCGTATTCCCGCCTAAGCTCTATGTCGTATCACCGACAGGCGAGAACTTCTCGAATCTGTTCAAGGTCGCAGGAAACCTCTGGGTTCCCTTCTCGAGATACGTTTTCAACTCGGTATTCATCACAATCGTCATCACCCTGATGCACGTTTTCGTGGTCTGCTGCTGTGCATACGTCCTCTCGAAATGCCCGAATATTCCCGGCTATAAATTCGCAAACCAAATCATCGTCACTTCGATGCTGTTCACCTCGACCGCGACATGGATCATGCAGTTCGTCGTTATGGCGAAAATGGGTATGATCAATACCTATTGGGCGCTGATCCTGCCTAACGTCGCAACCTCGATGGGTCTGTATCTGATGAGACAGAATATGTCGACCATCAACGACGCGATCATCGACGCGGCAAAGGTCGACGGCGCGGGCGCATTCCGCACCTGCTGGCAGGTCGTCATTCCTAACCAGAAGCCTGCGATTGCAACCCTGATTATCTTCGTGTTCCAGGGCGCCTGGAACGTTCAGGGCGGCGCGCTCGTCTATAAGGAAGACCTCAAGACTCTGCCGACCATCATGAGCCAGATCGCCGCCGCAGGTATCGCCCGTCAGGGTATCATCTACGCCTCGGCTGTCGTACTTATGATCCCTCCGCTTGTCATATTCCTGATTGCCCAGAGTAATGTTATGGAAACAATGGCAAACTCCGGTATGAAGGACTAAGACCATCTCCGACATATTGCTATACTATAATAATGAAAGGTGAAAAGCGGTGACGAGTATGAAATTTAAAAAACTCTCGAGTGTACTGATCGCGGCGCTTGCGGCAGTAATGCTGATGACCTCGGTCGTCAGCGCGGTCGATCCCTACACTACATACAACTATGACGCCTGGTGGAATGCAGTTCCCTCTCAGGCCGGCTATGAGGTCATCAATACCGTCGACCTCCAGGATCAGCTCAAACAGCTCAGAGATCCGACCAGCGAATTCTTCATCGGCGAAAAAGAGCCGATAACCCTCGGCGATGCGAAGGACTTCTATCTGTCTCCTAATGACGAGTTCTTCATCGCCGATACCGGCAACAACAGAATAATCAGAACCGATATCAACTTCAACCTTCTCGCCTGCTACAAGACATTCAGCGGTCTTGACGACGACGAGGAACACACGGTCGTCGACGAGGAAGGCAACGTGATCGAGCTCGACGAGGACGACCTCAAGACTCTTAAGAGCCCTTACGGAATCTTTGTCGACAAGGACGACGTCATGTATATCGCCGACAGAGACCACCAGAGAATCGTCAAGTGCGTTGAGTCGACAAAGACTACCGCCAAGATCCTCAACGAGTATTACAAGCCCGAAACCGAGCTTTATGACTCCGTATCCTTCTACTGCACCAAGGTCTGTGTCGACGCCGCCGGCAACGTTTACGTCATCTGCCCGGCAGTCAACAAGGGCGCGATAATGTTCTCCGACTCCGGAACCTTTATCGGGTTCTACGGTCAGAACAGAGTTGAGGTAACCGCCGAGGTTATCAGAAACAGGATCTGGAGAAAGATCGCTTCCGAAGAGCAGCTCGCTTCGCTGACAAAGTCCACACCTGTCGAATACGCCAACTTCGATATCGACGACGAGGGCTTTATCTGGACGGTTACCGAGGTCGCGAACACCACCACCGACGCGGTCAAGAAGATGAACCCCGCGGGCTACAACATTTTGGAGCTCACCGCCGACAACAACCAGTTCGGCGACCAGGTCTCGGTAACCTACAACGGCACCACCTATGCTACACGTCTTACCGACATCGCGATCTCTGACGACAAGTTCGTCAACATTCTCGACTATACCTCCGGCCGAATCTTCCAGTATGATGAGCGCTGCAACCAGCTTCTTATCTTCGGCTTCGACCAGGAGGAGCAGCGCGGCGGATTTAACAACCCGAACGCGATCGAAACCTACGGCGACAACATCTATATCCTCGACGGCCGCAACAACGACATCACCGTCTTCGGTCTGACCGAGTTCGGCTCCTATGTCCACCAGGCGATCGCTCTGCACAACGCCGGTTTCTATGAAGAAGCCTACGATGTCTGGCAGGAGGTCTTAAAGCGCGACGGCGGCTTCTATATGGCTCTCGTCGGAACCGCGAAGGCCCTCTACAATCAGGAGGACTACGAGGGCGCGATGAAATATGCGAAGCTCGCCTTCACCGATACCGACTATGACCGCGCTTTCGAGGCAAACCGCCAGGAGGGCCTCAGAGATAACTTCACCCTCTATGTCATAATCATAATTCTCCTTGTAATCGTGTGGTTCGTAATCAAGCACCTCAAGAAGAAGGGAAAGATCCCGCAGAAGCTTATCGCCACCGGCGTCGGATATGTCTATAACAAGGGCAGGGACGCCGTAGTCAAGGCGGTCGCCGACGCAAAGCAAAAGAAAGGGGGCAAGGGTAAATGATCTATGATATGAAACCGTGGCAATGGGTCAAGCACGTCGTCTTCCACCCGACAGAGGGATATGAGGACATGAGATGGAAAAAGGCCGGCTCAATTAAAATCGCCTTCTTCATCGTCTTCCTTCTCTTCTGTTCCCAGGTCTTCTCCTCCCGTTACGGAGGATTTGCCTACAACATGAAGGCTTACAGCGATGTATTCAACATCGTCCCGATCCTTGTTCAATCCGTTGCCTATTACGCAACCTGGGTAGTCTCCAACTGGAGTATCTGCACCCTGTTCGACGGCGAAGGAAATATGCGCAGAGTCGCGATCTACACCGCCTACGCGCTCGTTCCGTTCATCGTCTGCAATTTCCTCTCAACCGCGATTACCTACGGCCTCACCCTTGATGAGAGCATCTGGTACACCGCAATTTCCCAGGTCGGCCTTTGGTGGTCGGTTGTCCTGATGGTCTTCGGAATGAAAGCCTGCCACCAGTATAACTTCACAATGACCATCGTCAGTATGATCTGCACCGTTTTGGGCATGGTCCTTATCCTCTGCCTTCTCGCGCTGGTCATGTCGCTCTTCCAGCAGGTCTATGTATTCTTCGCAACCATCTACACCGAGATACTCTATCGAGTTAGAAGCTGACAAAGCAGAAAGTGAGTAAAATTATGAGAAATATCATTCTTAAATTACTGGCTTGCCTGCTTTGCGCGGCAATCCTGATGTCGACCTCTGTGACAGTCTTCGCCGACGCCGACGGCGCCGCGCCCGAAGATGCCCCCGAGGTAACCGACGAAGCCGCTCCCGAAGCAGACGCCGATTCGGAGACCGAAGCTGATTCCGACGCCGAAGCTCCCGAAGGCGAAGCCGAGGAAGAAGAGGAAGAGCCCCGCGTTTATGTCCCGACCGACGAAGAGGCAATAGCCAACTGCAAGGTCGCCGCCGAAAACGACAGCTTTATCCTCTACTATGACGAAGGCGTTTATGACAAGGAAAACGATATCGAGGAAGCTCTCGAAAGAATCGGCCTTTATGTCAAAGCGACCGGAAAAATCTATTGGACCACTCCTCTCGACGCTCTTAACGACAGCGTCGCAACCGGCAACAACCGCAAGAACCGTATGTCCAACCTCGCTTATAAATACGGCAACGCGACCGACCTGATTCAGTCCTCTGCGTTCCTGTATTCTTACCGCCAGGCGACAGAAAACGGCAAGACCGAGTTTGAGACCACCGACAACGGCCTGATCGTTACCTATAACGCCCTTTCAACCGCCGGCGCAGTCGTCCCCGTTCACTTCGAGCTCGAAGACGACGCTCTCTATGTCTATATCGACACCAAAGAGATCAACGAGCGCAACGGCTATAAAGAAGGCGTCGACGACCAGGAGGCCGACACCGACACCATCGTTCTGACCGAAGTCGCCCTGACTCCTTACATGGGCGCGGTCAACGACGAGGGCGAGGGATATATGTTCGTTCCGGACGGCTCCGGCGCGATCATCAACCTCAACAACGGCAAGGGCAACTACTCCGACTATTCTCAGTATGTCTACAACCGCGACATAACTCAGGTCCGCGAGGTTGAGCCGGATATGTGCGAGCAGGCTTATCTGCCGATAATGGCAATGGTCACCGGCAAGGACGGCCTAGTAATGATCGCCACCGACGGCGACACCTTCGCCTCGGCAAACGCCAACGTCTCACACTCCAAGACCGAGAACTCCAGCTATAACGACTGCTACTTCTCCTTCACCCTCCGCTCCACCGACAACTACTATATGACCGGCGACTCCTCGGCGATTATGGTCTTTGAAAAGGGCGATGGAACCATCGCAGTCGACAGAATCGGCGTCAAATACTTCCCGATCACCGCTAAGGGCGACACCGTCACCTACGGCGAGATCGCAGACGTCTACCGCAATTACCTCATCGAAGAAGAGGGGCTCACTCAGCAGCCCGGCGCTTCAGAGCCCGCGCTCTATATCGACTTCTACGGCGGCACCCGCAAGTCAAAGTCGATCCTCGGCGTTCCGGTCGGAATCAAGACTGCTTTCACTCCCTTCGATGAAGCTACCGAAATAGTCGATACTCTCCGTGAATCCGGAGCCGACAGCATCGTCGTCAACTACAACGACTGGACCGAAGATTCGATGGACCCGATGATCGACACCGGCGACTCGGTTGCCTCGGTCCTCGGCGGCAAGGGCGCCTATAAAAAGATGATAAAGGCGTTCAACGACAGTGGAGTTGATTACTACGCGACCGTTTCCGGCATCACCTTTGAGTCGAACGGCAACGGCTTCTGGACTCTGTTCAACACCGCTTACCGCGTATCGAAATCCTACTCCCGTCAGTACACCTATAACATCGCCTACGGAACTCCCGACTCGGGAATCGCTCCCGCGCTCCTGAGCCCGAGATCCATAGAAAAGCTTTCAAATAAGGTTACAAAGAACCTCTCGAAATTTGATCAGGGCGCCGGCCTCGGCCTTGTTTCGACAACGCTCTGGTCAGACTTCTCGAACAAATACCGCACCAACCGCAGCGCCACCGCGAAGTACATAACCGATTACTACGAAGCGGCGAACGAAGCCTGCGGAAAGACGATTGCCGATTCTCCGAACGCCTTCCTGATTCCTCATGTAACAAGGATCAAGAACCTGACGCTCCAGTCCTCCCAGTATAAGCTGATCGACGTCGATATCCCGTTCTATCAGATGGTTATCCACGGCTATGTCGACTACTCCTGCGAGGCAATCAACGGCACTCCGGACACCACAATCGCGGTGCTGAAGGCAATAGCAGCCGGCTCCAACATTCACTTTGACTTCATCAGCGAGGAAGCGACCGAGCTGGTCAACACCGACTACGTCAACCTGTTCTACTGCACAGCAGAGGGCTGGCTCGACGAAGCGGCCAAGGCTTATCAGCTTGTCAGCGAAGTTCTGACTCCCGCTGCCGGCGCGACTATCAGCGACTACAAGGTCGAGAATGACGGCAAGCTGCTCACCACCACCTATTCCAACGGCTACGAGACCGTCGTCGATCTCGACGCGAGAACCGTTAAGGCCGGCGGAAAGACTTACAGCTATGCTGAATATGTCAAAGGAGGTTCGAAATAATGGCTGAAACCAACAACGCGGCTGCCGAAGCCGTCAAGGAAGTCAAGGCTCCAAAGGCTCCTAAAGAAGCTAAGGTCAAAGAGCCCAAAGCCCCCAAGGCTCCCAAAGAGCCGAAGGCCAAGGGCATGAGGATCCCCTATGAAAAGCGCAAAGCGCTGTATGCCTACGGATTCCTCGCAATCTGGATCATCGGCACCATTTACTTCTTCCTGAAACCTCTTCTGGTTTCGCTCTGGTATTCGTTCAATGAGACCTCTGTTGAGCTGGGCTATATGGGAACAACCTTCATCGGCCTCAAGAACTATATCGACGCTTTCAGAAGCGACACCGAATACACCGAAGCTCTTCTCGCCGTTCTGAGAGACACTCTCTGGCAGACTCCGCTGATCATCGTCTTCTCGATCTTCATCGCGGTTATCCTCAACCAGAAGTTCCACGGCAGAACCTTCGCCCGCGCGGTATTCTTCCTGCCGGTTATAATCGCCACCGGCCCGGTAATCTCGATCATCAACGGCGATATGGACACCTCGGGTTATTCCGGAGGCGCCGAGCAGTTCTCGACGATGTTTGAAACGGATATGACCGGAGCGCTGATGAACTTCCTCGGAGTTTACAACATCAGCGACAAGATCACCGACCTGATCTCGACTCTGACCTCAAACATCTTCAACCTCGTTTGGGACGCCGGTATCCAGATCATCATCTTCCTCTCTGCTTTGCAGAACATTCCCGTTTCCGCGAGAGAAGCCGCCTCGATCGAAGGCGCGACCGGCTGGGAATTCTTCTGGAAGATTACTATCCCCTATATCAGCCCGATGATCGTCACCAACCTGATCTACACCATCGTCGACTCCTTCATCGACCCGAACAACGGCGTCATGACAATAGTTCTGCGAGAGGCGTCGAACTGGTACCACGGGTATTCGGCCGCTATGGCGTGGGCCTACTTCCTGATAGTAATTCTCGCGCTCTGCATCGTTCTGCCGATACTCAACAAATTCGTCTACTACGAGGTATAAGGGAGGGATACTGAATGGCAACTGCAAAAGAAGAAAAACAATTTGAAAAAGAACGCGCAAAGGCTCTAAAAGAGCGTGCAAAGGCTTATAAAGCCGCTAAAAAAGCAGGAACCCTCGATGAGCGCGTAATCTCTCCTGAGCATACCGCTTATCTTCGCCGCAAGGCGATCCTCTCGAAGGTATGGCCGATCTTCCGCTTCATGATTCTCTTCGGCCTCTGCTTCGTAATCCTCTATCCGCTGATCTATATGTTCTCGACTGCGTTCAGGCCCAACGTTCAGATGACCGACCCGTCAGTAATCTGGCTCCCGAAGTCTCTGACCCTCAGCAACATGATCGACGTCTGGGAAACAATGGACTTCGGCGCGACCCTTTGGAACACCCTGAAGCTCAACATCGTCTGCTCGCTGCTTTCGGTTGTCGTCTGTGCGCTGACCGGCTACGGCCTCGCGAGATTTAACTTCAAGGGCAAGGGCATCTGCTTCGCAATAGTCATTATGCAGATCATCGTTCCTCCGCAGATCACCGTTATCCCGCTCTATCTCCAGTGGGCATTCTTCAAGGGCTTCGGCCTTGTCAGCCTGCTCCATAATCTGGGCGTCACCGAGATCTTCGGCAAAACCATAATGCAGACCGAGGGCGGCGGCTCATGGTATGTCTCGCTTATCAACGTCGACATAGTTATGTACGCTCCTGCGATCTTTGCAAACGGTATTAAATCTGGTCTGTTTATCTTCATCTTCCGTCAGTTCTTCCGCGGACTGCCGATCGAGCTCGAAGACGCCGCCTATCTCGACGGCTGCGGCCCCTTCAAGACCTTTATCCGCATTATGGTTCCTAACGCCTCGTCTTCCTTCCTGACCGTCTTCCTCTTCGCAATCGTCTGGTATTGGAACGACTTCTATGTAAGCTCGACCTTCTTCACAAACAACCACACCGTCGCGCTCCAGCTCCAAAAGCTGTCGACGACCCTCGACCAGCAGCTGTTTAACGGCGCTCAGGTCGGCACCAGAAAGAAGATAGTCTGGCTTGAGGCAGGGTGCCTGCTCTCGATCGCGCCGATCCTCGTTATGTATGTATTCTTACAGAAATACTTCACCGAGGGTCTCGCGAGATCCGGTCTGACCGGTATGTAATTGCCGGAACTGCGTAAACCCGCAGTATAACGCAAAAAACTTTGACAGCCTGCCGTCCCTTTCAACGAGGCGGCAGGCTTAAAACCTGCTATTAAGCCTGTTTGGGAGTGTTGTGATATTTTACCGAAAAGACTTCTGATAATGCTCCTCTGCGGGCTGATTTTCTGCGGCTGTGCCTCCGGGTCCGATCCTGTTCAGCAGCAGCCTGCCGAAACCGCCGGTATCTCGATAATGACCGGCAACACGACCGAAACCGAACCTACGCCCGAAACCGCTCCTCTTGAGACTCTTCCGGCCGTCACCGAGCCCGAGATACCTCACCTCAGCGACACCGACCCGGGGGTCTACCCGATCGAACCGTCGGAATTTGAACAGCTCGTCGAATTTGAAAGCGGAGTCCTTTCGGGGAGCGCCGAGATCAGCGACGTGCGCGAGGGCTGGTCGGGCGGCGGCTGCGTCACCGGCCTTTACCCCGACGGAAGCGTCTCGGTCTCGGCAGAGATACCCTCGCCGCAGCACTATAACCTTACTCTTCGCGCCGCGTCCGATTCCGAGCAATCCGGCAGCCTGACGATAAACGGTTCGCCTGTTGCGGAATTCACCCTCTCGGGCAGCGGTGAGTTCGAGGCGCTGAGATTCGACAACATCTATCTTTCGGCCTCGGAGATAACTCTGAGCGTCGCCGGGCTGAGCGGAAACGTCGATCTCGATTGCATAATGATCTCGAACTCCTCAGATATTATTGATCTTTCCTACGATCTTGACTCCGCCGCGCTCTCTAACCCATCTTCTGACGAAAACTCATCTCGGCTCTATTCCTATATTCTCGCCAACTACGGCGAAAAAATCCTGAGCGGCCAGCAGGTCTCTCAGGGGACAAACGCCGAGTTAGAGCTGGTCTACGAGACAACCGGCAGATACCCGGCGATACGCTTCGGCGAGCTGATGGACTATTCCGCCGGGTCCGACACCGGCGACATCGAGCTTGCGCTCGAATGGGCGAGCGGCGGAGGAATCGTCGGCTATGTCTGGAATTGGCCGATGAGCGGTTCGGTATATCAAAGCCGCACCGGCTTCGACCTCCAAAAGGCTGTCTCCGACCTCGACCTCGCGACGGTCGAGCCTGCGGAACTGGTCGAAAAATATGACGCCGAGGAGGTCAGCGCCGAAACGCTCGCGATCATCGACGGAATCGACCTCGCTGCAGCTCAGCTTAAAAGGCTCTGCGACGCAGGAGTGCCGGTGATTTTCCGCCCTCTTCCCGAGGCAAGCAGCGGGATTTTCTGGTGGTCGCGCGACAAGGACAGCTATCTCTGGCTCTATAAGCTGATCTACGAGAGGTTTACCGAGTATCACAGCCTGACCAACCTGATCTGGGTCTGGAACGGTCAGGACGCCGAGTGGTACCCCGGCGACGAATACTGCGACATTATTTCGCTCGACGTCTATTACCCCTCCGGCAGTCCCGCCGCGGGCAGGAGCGGAATAAACTTCTTTCTCTCCGCGCGCGGCGTCTCAGCCGAAAAGCCGGTCGCGCTGAGCGAGTGCTCGAATTTCCCGATTCCCGACTATTCCGCGATGGACAGAGCCTTCTGGTCCTTCGCCTCCGCCTGGACCGGCGACTACTCTCCCGGCGGCGAATATATGCCCGACGCGGCATGGATTCGGTTCTATAACAGCAGCCTTGTGCTGACTCTCGATGAAATTGACAACAACCAGTAATATGTGATTTGATTATTACATACTGTTAAAATATATTTTCGGCGAAAACGCCAAAAAATCTTTCACAGCTATTGATTTATTCCGCAATTTCTGATAAAATAGAAGTAATTCGGAAATACTTCGGACTCAATTTTTTGATATTTACCATAGGAGGAACAACATGAAAATATCAAGGATCATTTCGCTTTCGCTTGCGCTGCTTTTGGCGCTGACCTCTCTGAGCGGCTGCTACTTTCTGCCGGAGGAAGAGGAGCTTTTAGAGGCGCCGGTCGTTAAGGCCAGCGAAGTCTCATACACCACCACGACCGCGACTCTTAAAGACATCACCCGCCAGGTCCTTACTCCCGGAACCATCGCTTCCGGCACCGAATACAACGCGCGGTTCACCGAGCGCGGCGGCAACATCAAGGCCGTTTATGTGACTGCCGGTCAGATGGTCGAGGTAGGCGATTTGATCGCCGAGTTCGACACCTATGAGCTCGATCAGGAGATTGCGATCAAGGAAATGGAAATGGAGCGCGAAAAGCTCGAGCTTGAGATCGCGATTGAAAAGCACGAGTCCGAAAACGTCAAGGCCAAGGAGCAGCTCGACATCGACCTGATGCAGCTCGACCTCGATAAGCTCTATGCCGAAAAGGAGGGCGCAAAGCTCTATACCGACGTCGGCGGAACCGTTTCCTATGTCAAGACCTGCTCCCCCGGCGACTGGGTCAACCCCGGCGAGACCGTCGCGACGGTTATCGACATCACCGACCTCTACATAAAAATCGACCCGAATAACGACGTCGGCGAATTTCTGATCGGCCGCCCGATCACCATTCGCTACAACGGCGAATACTTCGACGGAACGATTGTCCGCAACAAGTCCGGCCGCCAGTGGGACGAGACGACCGAGAGCGCAAAGGTCGACTCCGCCGGCGAAGATGTTCTCGGCGAGCAGTCTGAGGACATCATCGTAAAGTTCAACGACATCATTCCCGAGTCCTCCGCCGTCGGCAACATCGCCGATACGCTTCTGATTCTCGACAAGCGCGAGAACGTGATCGTAATCTCCGCCAACCTCGTTAAAAAGGTCAACGGAGTCGATGTAGTCTATGTATTTAAGGACAACGAAAGAGTTCAGGTAACAGTCACAAAGGGTCTCCAGAGCGGTTCGCTCGTTGAAATCACCTCCGGTCTCGAACCCGGCGATGAAGTAATTATCCGGTAATTAAGCTTCAACTTTTCGCCAGTCTGATTAAGGAGGACCCAAATGCTGACATTATTGCTGCGCAAGATGCGCAATACAAAGTGGATGGTAATATGTCTTTTGATCGGCTTTGTAATGGCCACCGCGATGACAAGTACCATTCCGATATATATGCACGCTTCTCTTCAGCGTATGCTGATAAAGGATATGCAGGCATATCAGGAGGAAGAGGGGCAATATCCCGGCGTATATGCCGTGTCAAAGACTATCGTCAGCGGCACCAACGCCGCTAACCAGCGCGCAAATGTTCTGAACGTCTATGCGCGCGCGGTAGACCGCTTCAACAACCTTCTTGTTCCCTACGAAAACTACAAGGCGTTCACCTGTGACTCCTATCTTTATGTAACGAATATCGAGACGGAGTCGGGCGAGCCCTCGATGTTAAAGCTCGGTTCAATGACCGAGATGGACGGCCATATCCAGATCACCAACGGCCGAATGTATAATCCCGGCAAGGACGAGGACGGCGCTTATGAAGTAATATGCACCGAGCGCGCTCTCCAGGTCTCTCAGGTAATGATGGACGAGGTCTATGAGGTCACGAACATCATCACCCCCGGCGAAACGGTCAAGATCAAGATCGTCGGCACCTTCGACCTCGTCAGCCCAACCGATACATATTGGTCAGAGGGTCTGTCGGAATATGACAACACCTTCTTCGCCGACTTCACCACCCTGACCGAGGATATGATCTTTACCGGCGTCGTCAACCTCAACAATGTCGACTGCCGAATCATCATCGACTACCAGAATATCGACATGAACGTGATCGAGCACGTTCGCAACAGCTTCGCCACTCAGGAGGAGCAGTATAAAGAGGAAAACTGCACCTTTGAGGTCCCCGCGAAGGAAGTTCTCGAAGAATATGCGGGTAAAGCCGCTTCGCTCAGGTATATCCTTCTGATGCTCGACATTCCTGTTGTTCTGATGCTCGTCTTCTATCTGTTCATGGTCTCCCAGCTCAATATCGAGTCGGAGAGAAACGAGATCGCGATGCTTAAATCGCGCGGCGCTTCCTCTTGGCAGATACTCAGAATCTACGCCTATGAAACCCTGATCCTCGGCGCTGTTTCCGCGCTGATCGGCCCGTTTGTCGGCCTCGGGCTCTGCAATATCCTCGGCGTTTCCAACGGCTTTATGGAGTTCGTCAACCGCCCTGCGCTCAAAGCAAAGCTTTCTTTAGCGCCGTTTGTCTATGCGCTGATCGCGGTCGCCGTCTTCTTTGTCACCACACTCCTGCCGATAATTCCGGCTTCGAGAGTTTCAATCGTCGCCCACAAGCAGTCGAAGGCCCACGAGCAGAAAAAGCCGTTCTGGCAGCGCTCCTTCCTCGATATCTTCTGCGTTGTCCTGCCGGTCGTCTGGCTCTGGTGGTATAACCGAACCAACGAAAACCTGATCTCTCAGGGAATTGTCGATACCTCGGCGAATATGAACCCGCTGATGTTTGCGGCGTCGACGGTATTTATCCTCGGCGCGGGTCTGCTTTGCGTCAGAATTTACCCCTATTTCATCAGGCTTGTCTATAATATCGGCCGCAAGCACTGGTCCCCCGCGGCATATATCTCGCTCAACAACATCGGCCGCTCCTCGACCGGGCGTGAAAAGTTCATAATGATCTTCCTGATCCTGACCGTTGCGCTCGGAATATTCTCGGCCAACACCGCCCGAGCGATAAACCGCAACACAGAAGAGCGCATTCGCTATAACCTCGGCGCCGACGCGGTAATTACCGAAGCGTGGAAGACCAGCCGCGTCAAGGTGATCGACCCCGAGACCGGCGAGGAAAGCTCAACCACCCAATATACCGAGCCTGAGTTTGAGCGCTATTCGACCCTCCCCGGCGTCGAGCTCGCAACGCCTGTCTTCCAGAGAGACAGCGTCCAGCTCCGCTATGAGGGCTCGACCCAGCCCGACTGCCACCTGACCGCGATCATTCCGGATCAGTTCGCCCAGGTCGCCTGGTTCCGCTCCGACCTCCTGCCGGTTCATATCAACTACTACATCAACGCCCTCAGCGAGTGTCAGGACGGCGTGATTATCTCCCAGTCCTATGCTGACAAGAAGGGAATAAAGCTCGGCGACGTGATCGAGGTCAAATGGGCGAGAAACGACTGGTTTGAAGCAACCGTCGTCGCGATAGTCGACTTCTGGCCGAGCGTCAACCCCTATGAAAAGAACTCCTCCGGCGAATACCGAGACTTTGTCATCATGAACTATGACTATGTCAGCATAATGACGATCACCGAGCCCTATGAAGTCTGGCTCGATATGACTGACGACGCCGACATCGCCGCGTTCTATGACGGAATCGTCGCCAACGACATCACCGCGACCCGCCTCGACGTTGCAACTCAGCTAATCGTCTCCTCAAAGACCGACGCAGTCCTCCAGGGCGTCAACGGCGCTCTGACTCTCGGCTTCATCACGATCATGGCGATGTGCTTCATCGGCTTCCTGATCTACTGGATCCTCTCGATCAAGGGCAGAACTCTCCAGTTCGGTATCCTCCGCGCAATGGGTATGTCCTTCAGAGAGATAATCTCGATGATAATTTATGAGCAGATTCTCGTCTCCGGCGTTTCAATCTTCCTCTCGATAATTATCGGCGGAATTGCCTCCGACATCTTTGTCCCGCTCTTCCAGGTGCTCTACAATGTCACCGATCAGGTGCCGCCGTTCAAGGTCGTCTCCCAGCGCAGCGACTACTACAAGCTCTATGCAATCGTCGCGGTAATGCTTCTGGTCGGCTTCCTCGTCATCGCGAGACTTATCAAGCAGATCAATATCAACAAGGCTCTGAAGCTCGGTGAAGATTAAAATGCGGCCTCAAAAATAGATACAACTATTACTTTCGCTATGGTCGCATTCGCCTCGGCCTACTCGGCTCCCGCCTCGCACGCCGCTTTCGCGGCGCCGGCCTCATCCGGACAGAGTTCGCAAGCGCTATGTATTAGAATCTGACTTCTATCATCTAGCCTCTAACATCTAATCCGTCTGCCTGCATATTAAATGTGCAGGCAGATTTATAGAAGGAGCATAAGTGATGATCTCACACCTTTCCTATCTTTCCGACCGCTATCCGGTCGGGTTCGGCTTCGCAATCTTCGGAATGATAAGCGTCGTCCCGGGAATAATCGTCGTTATATCCGCCCTGACAGGGTTCGACGCGGCCTATTTCATAGTCGCCTACGCCTTCGCGATCCAGCTTCTGCTCTGCTTCTCCGCCGAACGGACTATCCATCTGATGCTCCCGTTTATCGCCTCGATAATAGACTTTGTCCTGCTGGACTTTCTATATTTCGCCAACATTTTCTCAACCCAGGCCGGCGCGGGAAAAGGAGTTCTCGCGGCAATCGCTCTCGGAATGAACAGCGGCGTCGTCTTTGTTTATCAGATCCTCGGCTTTGTCGGCGCGCTGATCGTCTACGCGATAATCTGCTTTATCCGCGCGCTGAGAAAGTAGCCGGAATCCGTTACCAAACTGTAACTATTTGTAACCGCGGTGTAATTGAATTTGCATCGCGGTTTTGATATTATAGAATAAAGGAGTTGGTTTATACAATGAAAAGTAAGATTTCTGTTTTGATTTTAACCGCCGCCGCGCTCTTCGGCGGAACGGCGTTTCTGCTCAGAACAATGGTGACAAGCGAATTTCTGCTGTTCTGCTCGGCGGCGATCTTCGGCTTTCTGGTCCAGACCGCGCTCCACTGCTTCCCCGGAATGAGGCTTCTGCCGCCGGTTCTCGCTTTTGCCGCTCAAGCAGTCTGCCTTGCAGTGATGATCGCCGACGGATTTTTCTCGCCGGTTCCGGCTTCCGGCGGAAGCGCGGGAGTGACCGCGGCGGCGTTCTGTCTGCTTCTGGCAGTTGAGCTCGGCGGTTTCGCGCTCTCCTGGGCGTCGCTGGCCGTAATGAAGCTTTCGCAGTCGCAGCGAGCCTGACAACGAATAATTCCTCCACACATATAAAAAATCACCTCTGAACTCAAATTCAGGGGTGATTTTTGTATACTAATTGTTATAATCAGCCTTAAATATACTCTTAGTTCTGCGGCGAGACCTCAATATCGAACCAGAATGTCGAGCCCTTTCCGACCTCGGACTGAACTCCGAAGCGCATACCGTGGAGCTTCAGAATTTCCTTGACGATCGAAAGGCCGAGGCCGGTGCCGGTGACGTCGCGCTTGGTGCGCTCGTCGCGGTAATAGCGGTCAAAGATCATCGGCAGCTTTTCCTTTTCGATTCCGACGCCGAAGTCTACAACTTCGATCCTGACCACCGAGCCGAGATTCCGCTGGCGAATGATAATCTTCCTCGAATCGCCGGAATAATTGACCGCGTTGTCGATGAAGTTTCTGAGAACCTGTTCGAGCCGCGTATCGTCGCCGACACAGATCATGTCGGCGTCGTGCTCGATCTTGAACTCATATCCCTCGCGCTCCGAGAGGACCTGATAGTGCGAGACGACGCTGTCCAAAAACTCGCAGACCGAGAACTGCCTGCGGTTGAGCTCGATCGTGCCGTTCTGGAGCCGCGAGAGCTCGAGCAGGTTGCTGACGAGCGCCGAGAGCCTGTCCGACTCGTCGATGATTACCTTGAGGTGCTCGGCGCGCTTCTCGGGGTTGTCGCCCGAGAGGTCGCGAATCATCTCGGCGTAGGCCTTTATCATCGTCAGCGGGGTGCGCAGGTCGTGAGACACGTTTGCGATCAGGTCGTTGCGCAGGCTGTCGACCTTCGAGATCTCCGAGCCGGCGTAGTTTAAAACGTCAGAAAGCTCGTTGATTTCGAGATATCCGCCGCCCTCAAAGTGGGTGGTGTAGTCACCCGAGGCGAGCCGCTCCGCCGAGGCGATTATATGCTTAAACGGCGATGAGAGGCGGTTTGAGAGCATATAGGTGATGAATAGCGCGAGGAAGAAGGTTATCAGCGAGATAAAGACAAGCTGCTCTTTTATTACCTCCGCCGCGGGGCCGATCGGTTCGAGAGAGGTGTTAATAAAGACCATGTATTTGTCGTGGAGCATACCGCCGTAAAGAAGCTCGGTGGTCTGGAACCGCTCGCTGGTCATCGTTGTCAGAAAGCTCTTGGTGTCGCTCGCGAGAACGTCGGAGCGGTATTTATAGAGCTGATAGCCGCTGCCGACGGTCAGAACCGAGAACCCGCCCATATAGTCATAGGAGATGAGCGCGTTGCCGTTCAGGTCGGTGATGACTATCGTCATTGTGTTGTTATAGGCGAGGTCTTCGATCAGCGTCCGGTTCGAGAGGGGATATTCGTCGTCGAAGTCCGCGGATATTGCCGCGCTGATCCTCATTATCTTCGAGCGGGTCGAAGCCTCGTAATATTTCGGAAGAGTTCCGACCTGGAAGAACCAGACGATGCAGAGAATGACGAAGGTAAAGACCGCGAAATAAACCCAGATCGTCGAGCGCAGCGAGATTATCCGCTTCGGTTTACTGCTTGATGTTGTCAAATTTATACCCCATTCCTCTGAGTGTGACGATCAGGTCGCGGTATGGGCCGAGGCTGTTTCGGAGCATCTTGATGTGGGTGTCGACGGTTCGGTCGTCGCCGTAGAAATCGAAGCCCCAGACCTCTTCGAGAAGCTTCTCGCGAGACATCGCGATGTTCATATTCTTCGCGAGGAAGAACAGAATGTCATATTCCTTCGGGGTCATCTGCGCGCGCTTGCCGTCGATAATGACGTCGCGGGCAGCAAAGTTGATGACAAGCCCCTTATAGGTGATGATGTCGTCGACCTCTGGGCGCGAGCCGCGCTTGATGACGACCTTTATCCTCGCCATCAGCTCCTTCGGCGAGAAGGGCTTGACGACATAGTCGTCGATCCCGACCTCAAAGCCGAACAGCTTGTCATATTCCTCGCCCCTCGCCGAGAGCATAATGACCGGAATGTTCTTGATTTTCTTGATCTCTTTGCAGGCGGAATATCCGTCGAGCTTCGGCATCATGATGTCGAGAATAATGCAGTCAAAGCTGTGGTCGGCTCTGACCTTCTCGACCGCCTCCATTCCGTCGGCCGCTTCGACGACCTCATAGCCCTCGAAGGCAGCGTATTCCTTGACGACCTCGCGAAGCTTCGCTTCATCGTCGACGATCAGTATTTTTGCCATAGATTATCCCTCCAAAGAAGATTTGTTGAGACTATTATATATCAAAAGCAGGCGTTAAGTGTGTCCGAATTATGAAATTTTCAAGGAAAATGCGCCCGCAAAGGCGCTGTGACCTAAAAACTTCAGAAAACTGTTGAAAATCGCTTTGAAGCGTGATATTATTAAAATATAAAGAATCGGAGGGATAAAAATGAAGGTCGGAATGATAGTCGCGATGAGAAGCGAGGTCGAAGCGCTTTTGTCAAAAATCGGGGAGCCGGTCGGCTCGGAATCCTTTCAGGGCTTCGATGTTTCGGAGTATTCTGTCCGCAAAAATGAGCTCTATGTCGTGCGCAGCGGCGTCGGCGAAATCTATGCCGCCTCTGCCGCTCAGATGCTGATTACAAAATATTCCGTTGATCTGATCGTCAACTTCGGAATCTGCGGCGGCCTGACCGACGATATGTCGCTGAAGCGTGCGGTCGTCGTTGAAAAGGTCGTTCACTACGATTTCGACACTTCACCGATCGACGGCTGGGAGCCCGCGAGATACCCCGATTACCCCGATATCTGCATTCCCGCGCCCGAAGAGCTTGTCGAGGCGGCGGTCGAAGCCGTCCCCTTGCTCGGGAGAGCTGTCTGCGCCTCGGCCGACAAATTTGTCGCCGACCCCGAAAGAAAGCGGGAATTAAACCGCCTTTACGGCGCAAAGATCTGCGAAATGGAGTCGGCGGGGATACTTCTGACCGCCAACCGCGCCGGAGTTCCGGCTTTGATGATAAAGGCGGTCTCCGATTCGGTCAACGCCGGCGCTGAGGAATTCAGCGCAATGGTCACAGAGGCGGCGGAAAGCTGCGTCGCCGCTCTGCTCGCAGTGCTTGAAAAGGTAATAAATTGAATGTATCGGCAGCATAGCCGTGAAATAAACGCAAAATGAAAGCGAGGAATAACAATGACAACATTCGGTGAAAGACTGAGGCAGGCGCGAAAGCGCAAGGGCCTCTCGCAGATGGACGTCTTCGACGCGATCGGGCTTTCAAATAAGTCGCTCTCGCGCTATGAAAAGGGCGACACCGCCCCCAGCCCCGAGACGATAAAGCGGCTCGCGCGGCTATATGACGTCTCGGCTGAATATATCCTCGGGCTGAGCTCCGAAATGGGTCACTCCGCCGACAACGCTCAGGAGGGAGAAAACCTGATTGACATGACCGACAACCGTTCGAGCGCCGAAAAGCTCCTCAGCTTTATAAGCGCCTCGCCGACCGTTTTCCACGCCGTTGACAATATTTCGAGAAAGCTCTCTAACGAAGGCTTCAAGCCGCTCAACGAGTGGGAGGACTGGCAGCTCGATCGCGGCGAAAGCTATTTCACCACCCGCAACGGCTCCGCGCTGATCGCGTTCAGAATCGGCTCCGGCGACGTTCAGGGCTTCAATATCTACGCCGCACACTGCGATTCCCCGACCTTTAAATTAAAGCCGCTGTCCGAAATGCTCACACTCGGCCATTATGTCCGGCTCGACACCGAGCGCTACGGCGGAGGTATTATGCCGTCGTGGCTTGACCGGCCGCTCTCGATCGCGGGCAGAGCGATAGTTCAGACCCAAAGCGGGCTAAAGAGCGTTCTTGTCAACCTCTCGGACACAACGGTTGTGATCCCGAATGTCTGCTCACACTTCCAGCGCAACATCAACGACGGATACAACTATAACCCCCAGACCGACACGATCCCGCTTCTCGGCTCGGAAAAGGCTGAGGGCAGCCTCGCCGCGCTTGTCGCCGAGGCCGCAGGCGTCAAGGAAAAGGAGGTAGTCAGCGCCGATCTCTACCTCTATAACAAGACTCCGGGAGTGATCTGGGGCGACGGCGGGGAATATGTCTCAACGCCGAAGCTAGACGACCTCCAGTGCGTATACGCCGGCTTGCAGGGAATCCTCAACGGCTCCAACGACGGCACCGTTTCAGTCTATGCCGTGTTCGACAACGAGGAGGTGGGCAGCTCGACCAAGCAGGGCGCCGATTCCGACTTCCTGCTCGGCGTGATCGACAGAATCTGCGCGTCTCTCGGCAAGAGCAGAGCGCAGATGCAGCCTCAGAGCTTTGTTGTCTCGGCCGACAATGCCCACGCAGTCCACCCGAACCACCCCGAATATGCCGACCCGCAGAACCGCCCGTTTATGAACGAGGGGATAGTGATAAAGTTCAACGCCCGCCAGTCCTACGCGACCGACGCGGTCTCCGACGCTATTTTCCGCAAAATCTGCGCCTCGGTTGCTGTCCCGGTTCAAAGCTTTGCGAACCGCTCGGATATGGCCGGCGGAGGAACTCTCGGAAACATTTCGGCGACAAGATTCTCGGTCAACACCGTCGACATCGGCCTCGCCCAACTCGCGATGCACTCGTCCTATGAGACCGGCGGAAGCTACGACACGCTCTATCTCGAACGCGCTGCGGCGGAATTTTTCAGAACAAAGATCACCCGCACTCCCGACGGGGGATATGAGCTCGAAGCATAAAAAGACGGAGAGAGCGGCGTGCCGATATGGAGCGATAAATCGGGATTTGAAGGAAGATAGATGATGAAAATAGAATTTGACAACATTATTCTTCGTGATATGATTGAGTCCGACATTGAGGACTATGTGCGTTGGTTCACCACCGAAACCGAGTGGTCGAATACCGATGTACCATGGGAGCCGATCGAATCGGACGAAGAAACCGAGCGCGCGTCTTGGCGTGAATACTATGAGTCCGTGAAAGACCTTTCCGACAATGTTCGCCGTTGGAAGTTTGAAATCGAATGGAACGGCAGACACATTGGCTGGGTCAGCTCCTACTGCATTGACGAAAACTACGAATGGGTTGGCGAGATCAAGGACGGTCAGACCGTTTATCGCGCGATTGGCATTGACATTTGTGAACCAGATTTGTATGGTAACGGCATCGGAACAAACGCCCTCCGTGCGTTTGTTCACTATTACTTTGAGAACGGGTTGAACGAGCTTTACACACAAACTTGGTCGGGCAATGTCCGTATGCTCCGCTGTGCCGAAAAGCTCGGCTTTGTGGAGTGCAACCGCAACATCGGCACACGAGAGGTTGATGG
>CANQJB010000009.1 GCA_947624155.1 uncultured Clostridia bacterium | reverse complement strand
TCTAACCGCCTCGCAGTGACCGAGCTTTGGGTAAAGGACGGACACCGCAAAAATGGCGTCGGAAAGGCTCTGATGAACAAGGTCAAGGAGCTCTGCATCAGCCGCGGCCACCGCGCGGTCATTCTTGAGACTCAGTCCTGCAACGCAAACGCGATCGGGTTCTATCTTCACGAGGGCTTTGAGCTGATCGGCTTCGATTCCTGCTGCTACACCAACGCGGATATCAAGCGCAAAGAGGTTCGCCTCGACCTCGGCTGGTTCCCCGATAACTGGAGAGGCGTGGCAAAGAGGAGATAGCTGAAAGAGGCTAACTACTAAGCAACATATAATAAAAGGCACTGACAGGTGCCTTTTATTATATCAAGCCTTAACGCTTCGCTTGGTGCCGCTGACAGACTGGATGCTGATTCGCTTCGCGAATCGCTGACTTCATGGCGCAAGCTTTGTCTTTGCGTCTTTTTGCTGTTTTCGCTTTGAGCCGAAAATTGCTTTGTTTTGACCGTCACGTCAGTGTTCCGCGGTAAAAAGGCAGACCCCCTCAAGGGGTCTGCCTTTTTACATGGTGCCGCTGACCGGACTCGAACCGGTACGCTTTAAGGGCGGGGGATTTTAAGTCCCATGTGTCTGCCAATTTCACCACAGCGGCGCGAGAATTATATTACCACTTTGAAAACGAATTGTCAACCTCCGGCATAGAAATATTTTTTCTGCGCATAATATTTCCGAAAGGAAGCGAGCAATATGCCAAAGAAGGATAAAACCAAAATCTACCGCCCAAAGAGCGGCGTTGTCCCGACCTATGAGACCTATCCCGTGACCGACAACTACACCGACGAAAACGGCAGAGTCTACAACCGTTCCGTCGAGAATGTCATTCAGGCTAAAGAAGAGACCGACGCCAATAAAAAGTAATAAAAGCGGCCCGAGAGGGTCGCTTTTATCGTTGCAGAAAAGCGATACCCCGAAATTCCGACATTTGATTTCTGCTATATTAGATGTATCCTACCCAACACATCATTCTCCGATTTATATCTTGCAAACCGCGGGCGTTTGTAGTATAATGAACTTAAATGTGGCGCGTTCGGCTCTTCTGTCATATTATATATCAGCACCGACAGGAGGAACGGACGATGAACAATCTGATTTTCGTGTTTGCAATTATCACGGCAACAGTCGGTCTGATATATCTTATCAGGCTGTTTTCCGCAGGTCTTCAGGGCGGATGCCGCCGGCCGCGCGCCGAGCTGAGAATCTATTACGGCAGCGACTGCGAGTGTCTGGAATATTATCTGGGCAGAATTTTCAGATGTCCCGAGCTAAGGGACACCGATCTGCGCGTTACCGTTGTCGACTTAATCAACACCGGCGAAAGCCGGAAGTGGCTCGAAGCTCTTAGATCAAAGCTGAAGTGGGATTTTGAAGTTATAACGGAGGAAGAATCGAAAAGTGGCGGAACAGCAAAAAGCCGTTACGATTAAAGGAACGGTCGACAGTGTTACATATCGCAACGATGAAAACGGCTTCGGCGTGATCGTTTTGGATTACGCCGGAGAGCCGCTTAATGTTGTCGGCGAGCTCGGAAACGTCGAAGAGGGCGAGGATCTCGAGCTTACCGGCAGCTTTGTCAGCCACCCGAAATTCGGCAACCAGTTCCGCGCCGAGCTCTGTGTCCGCACCCTTCCGGTAGAGGCTTCCGCGATCCAGCGCTATCTCGCCGGGGGAGTAGTTAAGGGGATCGGCCCCGTAATCGCTAAAAAGCTCGTCGCCCGATTCGGCGACAAAACCCTCGAAATAATGGAGAACGAGCCCGAACGCCTGACAGAGGTCGAGGGAATAACCGCATCAAAGGCCGAATCCTTTGCCGAGGAATTCCGAAAGGTGATCGGCTTCAGAACGCTTTTAATGTATTTCACCGACTGCCGGATCCCCGCGCTCTACGGAATAAGGCTCTGGAATAAATACGGCGAAAACGCCCTTTCTCTGACCGACAAAAACCCCTATATCCTTTGCTCACACGGAATAGAGCTCCCTTTCCCGAAAGCCGAGGAGATCGCCCGCGAAAAGGGAATCCCCGAGGACAGCTCTTTTCGCATCAGCGCGGGGATAAAATATATCCTCGAGGAAAACGCCTCCGCTGGCCACACCTGTTTGCCGAAGGACAAGCTGCTCGAGCTCGCGTCGCGGCTTCTGCGAGTCGACCCCGAAACGGTTTCGGGGGTGATAAACGAAGAGGCTGAGGAAGAAAATCTTTATATATATTTTAAAAAAGACCGCCCGTTTGTAATGCTTCAAAGCTATTACACCGCCGAGGACTATATCGCCCGCCGACTCGCGATCATGAACAGCCTTTCTTATGACACAAGAATAAACTACGACGAAGTGATCGACATCGCCGAGCAGGAGAACGAAATCGAATACGCCGACAAACAGCGCGAGGCGATCAACACCGCTCTTTCAAAGGGCTTTATGGTTCTGACCGGCGGCCCCGGCACCGGCAAGACCACGACCCTCAACGCGATAATCTCGCTCTATGAGCAGCAGGGCTTAAAGCCGCTTATCTGTGCGCCGACCGGCCGCGCCGCAAAGCGCGTCTCCGACCTCACCGGCTGCGAGGCAAAGACGATCCACCGCCTTCTCGGAGTAAAGGGCGGGGGAGAGATCGCCGGTTTTGAACACAACGAAAACAATCTTTTGGAATGCGACGCCGTCATAATCGACGAGATGTCGATGGTCGATTCGCTTTTGTTTGAAGCTCTGCTCCGCGCGCTCCCGATCAACTGCAAGCTGATAATGGTCGGCGACAGCGACCAGCTTCCGTCTGTCGGCGCGGGAAACGTTCTCCACGACATAATCGAGTCCCGCACCGTTCCGGTTATCGCCCTGACCGAGATCTTTCGCCAGGCGCTCGAGAGCGCGATAGTCACCAACGCTCACAAAATCGTCAAGGGCGAAATGCCGGAGCTCGACAACAAAAAGGACTTTTTCTTTTTGCAGCGCCTCGAATTTGACTCCGCCGCCGAGCTGACCGTCGAGCTTTGCGAGACCCGCCTGCCGAAGGCATACGGCCTCGACCCAATCAGCGGAATACAAGTCCTGAGCCCGACCCGAAAGGGTCCTCTCGGAACGGTGGAACTCAATAAAAGGCTCCAGGAGGCTCTGAACCCTCCCTCCCGCCAGAAGACCGAATTAAAGACCTTTTTATATACCTTCCGCACCGGCGACAAGGTGATGCAGACCAAAAACGACTACGACATCGAGTGGAAAAAGGGCGACGAGCGGGGAACTGGCATTTTCAACGGCGACATCGGCGTGATTCGGCGGCTCAACCGTCTACTCGGCGAGATCGAGATCGACTTTGACGGCCGCGTCGCTGTCTATAACACCGAAATGCTAGAAAATGTCGAGCTTGCCTACGCCGCGACCGTCCACAAGAGTCAGGGAAGCGAATTCGACGCCGTTATTCTGCCGATTCTCGGCGGATATGACAAGCTCTATTTCCGAAACCTTCTCTACACCGCAGTGACCCGCGCGAAAAAGCTGCTTGTAATAGTCGGCTCGAAAAAGCGCCTCGAATTCATGATCGGCAACAATCTGAAAATGAACCGCTATACCTGCCTTAAACAGATGCTCTGCGAGGAGGCTTTCAACGCCCCGGAGGACAGCGATGAGCAGATCGGCTGATTTTCTTCTTGATCTTATTTTCCCGAACACCTGCCCCTTCTGCGGCTGCTTCATCAGGTGGAACGAATACTGCTGCGCCGAATGCGCCGGAAGCCTGGAAAGGGCCGATTTCTGCATTCGCTGCGGCAGCGCCAAGTGCTGCTGCGAAACTTCCGAAAGAGATTTCGCCGCCTGCGCCGCCGCCCGCCCCTATGTCGGAAAGGTCAGACGGGGGATATTAGAGCTCAAATATCACAACGGCTTTAACGCCGCAAAATATCTCGTTCCCGAGGTTGTCAAAAAGCTCGACTCCGCCGGGCTGGTAACCCGCGGCTGCGTTGTGACCGCCGTCCCGATGACCGAAAAGCGCCGCAGAACGACCGGATATAATCAGGCAGAAGTTATCGCGCGGCTTCTGGCGAAGCAGACCGGCCTTAAAACCGACTTCGGGCTTTTAAAAAAGCTCGCCGATTCGCCTGCTCAGCACGAGCTTTCTGCCGTAGAGCGCGCTGAAGCAGCCTCAAAAGCTTATTTCAAAGGCAGGGACAGCCTCGGAATCGCAGGGAAAACGGTGATTTTATGCGACGACATCATCACCACCGGTAGCACTCTCAACAGTTGCGCAAAGGTGCTCCGCGAGATGGGCGCCGAAAAAGTGGTTTGCGCCGTTCTGGCGTCGACAGTTATCGAAAAGGAGGAGTAAAATGTCTGTACTTGATCTGGGCATCGACCTCGGTACAGCCAACATCATAATTTCCGCGGGGCGGGGCGTCGCGATTCTAAACGAGCCCACAGTCATCGCTTTTGATAAGAACACCGAGAGGGTAGTCGCCTTCGGCAGAGAGGCATATAACATGATCGGCCGCGCACCCGAGCATATCGCGGTCATCAAGCCTCTGAAGGACGGCGTGATCACCAACAACGACATGGCTCAGGAGCTGATCCGGCTCTGCATACTTAAAGTCATCGGCAAGAGGCTGATAAACCCGAGGATCGTGATGTGCGTTCCGAGCAACATCACCGCCGTCGAGAGAAAGGCGGTAGTCGAGAGCGCCGTCTCCGCCGGAGCGCGAACGGTTTATCTGATCGAAGAGCCGGTCGCCGCGCTTCTCGGCGCAGGCGAGGACATAATGAAGCCCTTCGGCAGAATGGTAGTCGATATCGGCGGCGGCACCTCAGACATCGCAGTCACCTCTCTCGGTGGAATAGTTGCGGCAAATTCGGTAAAAAAGGCCGGAAACGCCTTTAACGCCTCGATTCAGCGCTATTTTGCCGAGAATTATAAAATGCTGATCGGCGAGCGCACCGCCGAGGACGCCAAAATTTCGACCGCCAACCTATTCTGGCCCTCAAACGAAAAAACCGGCGTGATCTCCGGCCGCAGCCTGATAACCGGTATGCCAGCGAAGCTCGAGATCAGCGAATACGACATCTGCACCGCGATCACCGAGGACATCGACGCGATCGTCGCGGCGATCCGCACCGTCTTCGAGAAGACCCCACCCGAGCTCGTCGGCGACATTTTCGACCACGGAATCGTGATAACCGGCGGCGGCGCGCTGCTCAGAGGTCTTGATATGTATATCACCCATGAGTTCGGCGTCAAGTGCTATGTCGCGAACGACCCTCTCGGCTGTGTCGCGAGAGGCACCCACCTCGCGTTCAAGGTTCGCGACAAGCTCAGAAACGGCTTTGAAAAGGTCTCGGTTTCAAAAATCTGAATATAAGCGTGATAATATGCCAATAATCCTCCTGACAAATTTCAGGAGGATTATTCAATGAAAAAACTGACTCTTTCAATACTTATTTCGCTTCTTCTCTGCGCCATTCTGAGCATATTCTCCGGCGCTTCCGAGGTGAACAGAATGACCGAAAAGCTGATCCGGCTCCATGTTATCGCCAATTCCGACAGCGAATATGACCAGAGCTTAAAGCTCGAAGTCCGCGACGCCGTTCTTGAATGTGCTTCCCGGCTCCTTTCGGGCTGCAATTCAAAGGCCGAGGTGATGGAAAGGCTCGAAAGCGGTTTACCGTCAATCGAGGCCGCAGCCCGCGAGGTTCTCGAGACCGAGGGCTGCGGCTGCGACCTTAGCTGCACTCTTCAAAAAGAGACGTTTTCCGAGCGCGCTTATGAAGATTTCACCCTCCCCGCCGGAGAATATGACTCGCTCTGCCTGCGAATCGGCCGAGCCGAGGGCAGAAACTGGTGGTGCGTCTGCTATCCGCGCCTTTGCTTCGGCAGCGCAGTCTCGATCGAGGACTGCGGCGTGTTCAGCGAGGGAGAGATAATGATAGTCAAAGAGCCGGAAAAGGTCAGATATAAGCTCTGGTGCTATGAGACGATAAGAAAACTTATAAAGCTGTTCAGATAAGTCCGTTTTAGTGGACTTATTTTGATTTCGGCGATTTTTTATTTGACATTATCGCCTCATTATGATAAAATTTTCTCAGTATCGGAGGTGTTTGAATGCTGAGAATTTTTTTGGGCGAAAACCAGGGCGAAAAGCTTAAATGCTGCGCCGCCGAGATGAGTTCGCTCCTTAAAAACGGTGAAAGGGTCATTTCGATAGTTCCCGACCAGTTCTCTTTTGCTTATGACAAGTCGCTCTATGCCGAGCTCGGCGCCCGTGATTTCAACAACGTGACCCTCCTCAGCTTCCGCCGCCTCTCTGAATCGCTGATCGACCGCTTCGGCACCGACAGCGGCTCACTGATCTCCGCCAATGAGCGAATGATCGTTCTCTATCTCGCGCTGAAAAGGGTCAAAGAGGAAAAATCCCTCGGCTTTTTGAAGCGCCTTTCCGAAAAGCCCGCTTTCTGCGCCGATATGTCGGAGCTGATCGACTCTTTGCGCCGCGGAGGAATTTCTCCCGAGGCTCTGAGCGGCGCTGCGGGGCAGCTCGGCGGCTCACTCTCCCAAAAGCTCGCCGACGTCTCGAAAATTTACGGCGCATACCTTAATCTCCTTTCAGAGCGCTCCTTCCGCGACGAAAGCTCGGTGATCTCTGAGGGCGCGCGCATCGCTCTGGAAAACTCCTATTTTAAAGGCGCAAGCGTCTTTGTCGACCGCTTCGACAGCTTTTCGCCCGACGAGCTCGCGCTCCTGCGCGCGGCTGTCCGCGACGCTTCGAGCGTGACAGTCAGCATCGCGATGCCCAAGACCCGCCGCAGCTCGGCGATCTCCCCGTTTTCACACAGCGAAACCACTCAGAATATGTTAATAAACCTCGCCGCCGAGGTCAATTCTCCGATCAGATACCTCTTCTGCGACGCCCCGAAGGCCGCCTCGAAGCTTCTTTTGAGCGTCGGTGAGTGCCTCTATTACCCTCCGCGCGAACCGGTTCCCGCAGGGGACAGTCTGAAAATCCTCCGTGCTGACAGTATCTATGAGGAGGCGGAATATGTCGCCGCCGCGATTCGCCGCCTTGTGACCCGCAAGGGCTTTGAATTCAACGACATCGCCGTTATAACCCACGACCCCGAGAGCTACTCCGGCCCGCTTGAAGCCGCTTTTGAGAGATACGGCGTTTCGGCGTTCATCGACCGCCCACAGACCGCCGCAGGAATGTCTTTGGCGCTCTTTGCGCTCGACGCTCTAGACGCGGCCGCCTCCCGCTCAATGAGCACCGATAGACTAATGAAATATCTTCGCTCGCCGTTCTCGCCTCTTTCTCAGGAGGAGGTCTCCGCCCTCTGGGACTACGCCGTCCGCTGGAACGTCGACGGAAATATGTGGCTTTCGCCGTTTACCGCCGGAGAGGAACCCCGCCTCAGCGCCGCCGAGGCCGCGCGCCAAAAGGCGGTCGGGCCGATTTTAAAACTACGGGAAGAATCCTCCGGCCTGACCGCGAAGGAAGCGGCGGCCTCTTTCTGCGAGTTTTTAAACGACATCGGCCTTGCCGACCGCGCTTACAGCGTGATCGAAAACTGCTCCGAGGACGGCCTGAAGCTCGAAACAGCGCGACTTTTCAAACAGCTCTGGAACGTGATAATGTCCGCAGTGACCTCGGTTTATCTGATCGCAGGCGACGAAAAAATGACGCTGCGCAGCTTTTCCGAGCTCCTTCGGCTGATTTTGCTTCAAAGCTCGGTCGCGCGGCCGCCCCAGAAGCTCCAGAGCGTTACCGTCGCCGACGTCAGCCGTTCGGTTATCGACAGGCCGAGAGCGGCGTTCGTCGTCGGGCTTGCCGACGGCCTTTTCCCCGCAGATATAAAGAAGACCGGACTGTTCTCTGGCCGTGATATCGCCGAGCTCGAGGCCGCAGGAATTTCGATCGACGCATCTCCCAAAGCCCGCCTCGACTCCGAGCGCTTTGACTGCTATAAGGCGATGACAGCGGCTTCGGAGCGGCTCTATCTGAGCTTTTCCGGCTCCGATCTTCGCGGAAAGGAGCTCAAGCCCTCCCGCTTTATTTTGAGGATACAGCGCCTCTGCGGGCTGAAAATCGAGCCGGTTTCCTCGCTCGACCCAACCGACCTTTGCGCAACTCCCGCCGCCGCATATTACAGCTCGGCGGTCTCCCGCTCCCTCTCCGCATCCGAAAAGGCTGCGGTATATGAAGCTCTGAAAACCGTTCCGGAATACCTGGAAAAGCTCTCACGCCTCGGCGAAAGAAGCTCCGCCCACCGTCTCAGCCCCGAAATTTCAAAACAGCTTTTCGCGAAAAACGACATCAACGTTACCGCCTCGCGAATCGACGTCTATAACCGCTGCGCGTTTGAATATTTCTGCAAATACGGTCTGAAGCTCGAAACAATCCGCCCGATCGCCGTCGACCCCACCAGCCGCGGCACCGTGCTGCACTTTTTGTTCCAAAGCGTCCTGGAATACTTCGGCGCAGACTTCTCCGAGGCCACAGATTCCGAAATAAACGATCTGATCGACAGGCTTCTTGCCGAATTTTCCGAGAAGATGCTCGGCGGCGACTTCGGAAAATCCTCAAAGTTCAAGGCCGACTATCTCCGGCTCGGAAAGGCCGCCTCCGACATTCTGATAAATATGCGTGAGGAGTTCAAGGTCAGCAAATTTCGCCCCGAGCGCTTTGAATACGATCTTTCAAGCGACGGCTCCGGCAGCGTCCTCTCGATTCCGGTCGGCAGGGGAGTGAAGGTAAATATCCGCGGCGTCGTCGACAGGATCGACACCTATACTTCTCCCGAGGGAAAGCGCTATATCCGAGTGATCGACTACAAAACCGGCGGAAAGAAATTCTGCTTTGAAGACATCTATAACGGAATAAACCTCCAGCTCCTGCTTTATATGCTCGCGCTGACCGAGGGTCGCGACCCCGAGTTCGGCGGTTCTGTCCCGAGCGGAGTGCTCTATATGAATTCCGGCTTTTTGGAGTGCAAGGAGTTCCTGACCCCCGAAACAAAGGACAGGTTGCGCCTCAGCGCCGAGCAGTTGAAGCGCGACGGCCTGATCGTTCGTGACGACGACGCGATCGAGGCGATGGATTCGTCGTTCAGCGGCCGGTTTGTGCCGGTCAGCCGCAATAAGGACGGCTCCTATTCAAAGTATTCCGAGCTTATCAGCCCCAAGAGCTTTGAGCGGCTCGAAGAATTTGCGAAAAGTAAAGTCGCCCGCTTCGGCCGTGATCTACTCGACGGAAGAATCGACGCTCTCCCCGCCGGAGACGATCCCGACCACCTTCGCTGCGCCTACTGCGAATATACCTCTGTTTGCGACAGGAAAAAATATCTGATGAAGCTGATCGAAAAGAGCGACGCGGAAAAGCTCCGCGCCGAGATAAGCGTGGAGGGTGAAGCCGATGTATAACTGGACAGATGAACAGCTTGCCGCGATCGGGGCGAAGGGCGCGCCGATCGTCGTTTCGGCCGCTGCCGGCAGCGGAAAGACGGCGGTTTTAGTCGAGCGGACTATCCGCCTTCTCTGCGACCGCGAACTCGCTATCCCCGCCGATTCGCTTCTCGCCGTGACATTTACCAACGACGCCGCCTCCCAGATGTCACAAAAGCTCTCGCAGGAAATCGACCTCCGCGCCGAGCTCGAACCCGAAAACGAATGGATTCAGCGCCAGCAGGCGCTTCTGAGGCTCGCCGAAATAACGACCATCAACTCGTTCTGTTACAGCTTGGTAAAAGACAACCTCTCGGAAACCGATTTCCAAAGCGGCATCAGGATCCTCGAAGAAAACGAGGCGATGATGCTGACCGACAGGGCGCTGACCGCGGTCCTCGAGCGCGAATATTCCGAGCGGCCTGAGCTGACCGAGGAGATGATCTCGCTCTTCTGCCGCGAAAACGACGCCGCTCTGCGCCGAATGATCTTACAGCTCTACCGCTTTCTGCGCTCGCTCCCGTTCCCCCAGCTCTGGACAAACCGCGTAATAACCGAGCTCCGAAGCGGCGAGACCTTTGAGAAGATCAGAAGCGAGTTTTTGCGCTCCGCTTCCGAAACCGAGGCTCTGATCGAAAGCTCGGTTCAGCGGCTCCAATCCCTTTCTGAGGCTCTGGAATACCACTCCGCCGCGCGGCGTTCGCTTCTCGAAAACTGCGGGATCGCCCTCTCTGCGCTTGAAAACCTAAAAACCGCTCCGCCAGAATCTGCCTGCGAGATCGCTTCAACGGTGAGCTGGAAGGCTCTAAAAGGCAATCAGACAAAGCTAGAAAAGGAGTCGGCTTCCGAACTAGAAGCGGCAATATATGAATCCGCCAAGAACTGCAATACCCACATCAAGGATTTATTCAAAGAGCTTTCCGAAATTCTCGGTTTTGTCGGCCTTGATCCCGAGTCCGACGCCGAAAAGGTCGCGTTCTGGTTTGAAAAGCTGGTCGAGCTCTGTGAAAAGCTCGACGCCGAAGCCCATCAGATGAAGGTCGAGCGCAACGCCGTCGATTTTTCCGACACCGAGCTGATGAGCGTCAGACTGCTTGTTCGCTGCGACCCTGACGGAACCCTTTCGCGCACCCCTCTCGCCGAGGAGATAGTCCGCTCAAAAAGATACAGGGTAATACTAATCGACGAGTTTCAGGACGTCAACAATCTCCAGGAGGTAATTCTGAAAGCCGTTTCCGAGACCGACGACCTCGGCCGAATCGGTGACAACGTCTTTGTCGTCGGCGATGTCAAGCAGTCGATCTACCGCTTCCGGCTCGCCAACCCTCAGATTTTCATGCGCACCCGCGCCCAGGGTAAGTCGCCCGACAGCCCTGTCCGCGAGCTGCTTCTGCGGCGGAATTTCCGAAGCCGCAAAAGCGTCCTCGACTTTTCAAACTATGTCTTCGGCGCGCTGATGTCTGCCCGCGTCGGCGAGACCGATTATACCGAAGAAGAGGCGCTTGTCAACGGCTCCGACTTTGTGACCCCCGACGAGCCTACCGAGATAATCGCCGTCAGCGACGACGGCGGCGAGGAGCTTTCGACCGTCGAATTTACCGCCGTCGCGCGAAGAATCAGGCAGCTTCTCGACGAAGGCGCAAAGGTAAAGGACGGCGACGGCTTCCGCCCCTGCCGCCCGTCCGATTTCTGCGTTCTGACAAGAAACAATATCTCCGGCTCCGAGCTTAAGGAGATTTTCGGGTCCGAAGGTCTGAAGGTCCTTTCCGGCGACACCTCCGGCTATCTCGGCTCGCGTGAAATTTCTGTCCTTCTGAATCTTCTCGCGATAATTTCCAACCCGATGCAGGACGTTCCGCTCGCTTCCGTGATGCTCTCTCCTGTAATGGGCTTTTCTGACGATGACATCGCCGCTCTGAGGCTCATATCCCGCGAGAATAAGCTCTATAAAACCGTCCTCGGCGTATCAAACGGCGAATATCCCGCCGATGACAGGCTCAAAGCAAGGTGCTCCGAGGCGGTCTCGCTTCTGAAAAGGCTGGGAGTATATGCCTCCGGTCTGCCTCTGACCCGCCTGATAAGAAAGATTTATGACCTGACCGATATGTTTGCAATCGCCTCGGCTTATGAAGACAGCGAGCAAAAGTGCGCGAATCTCTATCTGCTTCTCGAATATGCCCGCGGCTATGAGCAGTCTTCTCCCGACGGAATAGCCGGTTTTCTTCGCTATATCGACTACATATCCGCGAGCGGCGGCGACTTTGAGCAGGCTCTGACCGTCACCGAGTCCGAGGACGCAGTTTCGGTCAAAACTATCCACCGCTCAAAGGGCCTGGAATATCCCTTTGTGTTTATCTGCCAGACCCGAAAGCGCTTTAACCAGACCGATCTTCGCGGAAGACTCCAGCTCAACACCGAAAAGGGCGCCGGTCTGAGCTTTTTGGATTATTCTACTCTGACAAAGCACCCGACCGTCTTTTGGGAATACATTAAAAACGCCAACCGCTCCGAGCTTCTTTCTGAGGAGCTGAGGCTATTGTATGTCGCGATGACGAGGGCGAGAGAGCGGCTGTTTATCGTCCTCGATCTCAGCGATTCGTCGGTCAAGCGCGCGGCCGAGCTGTCCTACGGAATAGACGGCTATAAGATCCCGCCCGCCGTCGCGGAAAAGGCTGTCTGCGCCGCCGACTGGATTATGCTCGCGCTGATGAAGCACCCCGATTTCAGGGCGCTGAGATCCCGCCTCGACGAGGGACTTTATTCCGACACCGAAAATCTCCCGCCGATTAAGGTTATCCCGATCCCCGAGCGCTCCGCTTCGGCAGCCAAGAAAGCTCAGGAATCCCCGCAGTCCGACGCTGCTCTGTATAACAAGCTTAAAGAGAGCTTCGCAGTCAGCCTTGACAGCCGCCTCACCCTCAACGAAGCGAAGCTGACCGTCTCGGAAATAGTAAAGGACGACGCTCTTAACTTCTTCCCGAAGGTGCCGAGCCTCGGCGAGTCTCTCGAAGAATTCACCGCCGCCCAGCGCGGAACTATCACCCACAAATTCATGCAGTTCTGCGACTATTCCGCCGCCAGCCGCGACATCGAGGCGGAAATATCCCGCCTGACCGCAGAAAATGTCTTCACCGCGCGGGAAGCCGGCGCAATCGACCGCAGAAGCGTCAGAGGATTTTTCAGAAGCGATATTTACAGGCGCCTCAGCGCGTCTGAAAACGTCCTCCGCGAGCGAAGATTCATTATCCGCTTCGACGACATTTCGGTCGACGAAAACTTGAAGGAAATCTACCGCGGCACCGACGGAATGCTCCAGGGCGTTGCGGACTGCCTGTTTGAAGAACCCGACGGCTGGGTGCTCGTCGACTATAAGACCGACAGAGTCGGTTCCGCCGCAGAGCTGATTTCGAGATACCGCGCTCAGCTCGCGCTTTATAAAGCCGCGTTCGACGTTCTTCTCGACAAGCCGGTTAAGTCGGGATATATCTATTCCTTCCGGCTCGGCGAGGGGATCGAGGCCGATCTGAAAAAATTTGCCGAAACCCCTTGACAAAGCTCTACGGCCGTTGTATAATACTTGGGTAAAGAAAGCAGAAGCGTTCGCGTTCTCGCCTCCAGCCTGTTGCGAAGAGGTCAATATCCCTAAGAATTTGCCGCCGTCGGCCGTTTTGCGCCGTTCTGCGTCTGATTTTTCGGAGCGTGAACCGAATGGCTCACGCTCTTTAATTTTATCTTAACTTTGGAGGTGTTGCGCCATAGCCATCATGGAGCATCAGATCAATGAAGAAATCCGCGACCCGCAGGTCAGAGTAATCGACTCTGACGGCACTCAGCTCGGCATCATTTCCTCGAAGGAAGCGCTTAATATCGCCGCCTCGAAGGATTTGGATCTTGTCAAGATCGCGCCGAACGCCGCTCCGCCGGTGTGTAAAATTATGGACTACGCAAAGTATTGCTTTGAACAGTCCAAGCGTGAAAAGGAAGCCCGCAAGAACCAGAAGGTAGTCGAAATCAAGGAAGTCAGAATGACCTCTAAGATCGACACCAACGATTTCAACACAAAGGTCAACCAGGCGATAAAGTTCCTGAAGGCCGGGGATAAAGTTAAAGTTTCGATCAGGCTTCAGTTCCGCAAGGGTGTTGCGCTTCATTCAGAACTGAGCAGCAAGCTCCTTGACGAGTTCAAGGCGGCGGTGGCTGAATACGGCGTTTTCGACAAACCCAGCAAAGTTGAAGGCCGAAACATCGTTCTCTTTGTTTCGCCGAAAAAGCAGTAAATCATTATCTTAGGAGGATACAAAAATGGCAAAGATCAAGGTCAAAACCCATTCCGGCTCCAAGAAGCGCTTTGCTTTCACCGGCACCGGCAAGGTAAAGTTCCAGCACGCCTACAAAAGACATCGCCTCGTCTCTAAGGACCACAAGGCAAAAAGAATCGCAAGAGGCACCGCTTACGCTTCCAGCGCGAACATCGAAGCGCTCAGAAAAACCATCCCTTACAAGTAATCACCGGTCGTAAGGAAGCTCAAACATCAAATTAACGGAGGTAAATAATTATGGCTCGTGTTAAGGGCGCAATGATGACCCGCAAGAGAAGAAACAAGACCCTCAAGCTCGCAAAGGGCTATTGGGGTTCTAAATCCAAGCATTTTAAGATGGCCAAACAGGCCGTCATGAAATCCGGCAACTACGCATATATCGGCAGAAAGCAGAAAAAGCGCGAATTCCGCCAGCTCTGGATCGCCAGAATCTCCGCCGCTGCGAAGCTCAACGGCACCAACTACTCGACTCTGATGAACGGTCTTAAGAAGGCCGGCATCACCCTCAACAGAAAAATGCTTTCCGAAATCGCGATCAGCGACCCCGCAGGCTTCACCGCAATCGTTGAAAAAGCAAAGGCGGCTCTGAACTAAGCCCCTTGAAAACACGCTCCTCACGCGGGCGTGTTTTCTCATTATCCGCAGATTAAAAGGAGGAGCCGAAAATGCTTATCCAAAGCCGCGACAACCCCAAAATCAAGCTCTATACCCGCCTGAGAGACAAAAAATCCGCGCGGGTCGACGAGGGCTTATTCGTTCTTGAGGGCGAAAGGCTTGTCGCCGAGGCGCTTAAAGAGGGCGTCGGCCTGAGATCGGTTTTTTACACCCGGTTGGCCGAAGAGCGCTTTTCCGGCCTTGTTTCCGATTTATGCGCCCTCTGCGGCCAAGAGGCGTTTGAGATTTCGGACGACGCCGCCCAAAAGCTCGCGGGGACGGTTTCACCCCAAGGGATTTTTGCAATCGCCTCAAGACTTGACAAAACGCCGCCTTTGGATAAAATAGTATTCGGGGGGAAATACCTCATACTGAACAGGCTTCAGGACCCGGGCAATGTCGGCACAATTCTCCGCGCCGCCGACGCTGTCGGGGTTTCCGGCGTATATCTTTGCTCCTCCTGCGACATATATAACCCGAAGCTCGTCCGCTCGACGATGGGCTCGCTGTTCCGGCTTCCTGTTGCCGACTGCCTGAGCTTTGAAGATACCGTTTCTCTGTTCCGGCGTTCCGGAATACCGGTCTACGCTTCGGTCGTCGATCAGGACGCCGCCGACCTTTCGGAGTTTAAATTCCCCGAGAGCTGCGCGGTCGTGATCGGAAACGAGGGAAACGGCCTCAGCGCCGGAGAGACCTCGCTCTGCGACGGCAGGATAACGATAAGAATGAGGGGAAACACCGAATCCCTGAACGCAGCCGCAGCCGCGGCAATACTTCTCTGGGAGCTTATGAAATAGAAGGGGAGTGTCAGAATGTCCTATACCGAGCTCGAATACTGGCTCTGGTTTCAACACGCCTTCGGCCCGGCCAATCCGCGAAAGTGGAATGTCTATTCACACTACCGCTCCGCCGCCGAAATCTTCGAGCGGCTGTCCTCGGGCGACCTTTCCCGCGTCCTCCCCGAGGACCACAGAACGGTCAGCGCCGCGAAGATGGATTATGTCCAAAAGATTCTCGAGCTCTGCGGCGAAAACAATATCAGCCTGACCTATTTCGGCGCTCCCGATTATCCCGCGAGGCTCGCCGAAATATATAACCCTCCCGCCGTTCTGTTCTACACCGGCGACATCTCGGGAATCGACGAAAACATCGTCATAACCGCCGTCGGCACCAAAAAGCCGAGCGAATATTCGGTTCAGGTCAGCCGGAGAATATGCTCCGATCTCGCCGCTTCCGGCGTCAGGATTGCGAGCGGCTTCGCGGTCGGCCTAGACTCTGTCGCCCATTCCTCGGCTTTAAAGGCCGGAGGAATGACCTACGCCGTTCTGCCCTGCGGTATTCTTTACGGCTATCCGCCCGAGAACGCCGGAGCAAAAGAGGTCATATCCGCCCGCGGCGCGGTAATAAGCGAGTATTTCCCGAACGACCGCGTGACCAAGCTTAACTTCCGCGCGAGAAACCGAATCCTCTCCGGAATCGGCCTCGGCACCCTTGTTTTGCAGGCCGGAAAAACCAGCGGCGCTCTCAGCACCGCCTCCTTCGCCCTCGCCCAGGGCAGGGATATCTTCTGCATTCCGCCACATGAGCTTTTCGACGACGCCTATTCCGGCGCCTCCGGGCTGATACGCGACGGCGCGATACCGGTCTTCGATGCGTCGGATATAATAAACGAATACAGAGGACTCTTCCCGCATAGGCTTCAATCGGAGCCCGAAACCGCCCCGTCTCTTATGCCGATTGCGGAGAAAAAGCCCGTTTCGCCGAAAAAGCCGAAGCCGAAGCCCAAAGTGCCGGAGAAAGACCGAGCACCGATTCAACCCGAGCCCGCTCCGCTTCCCGACGGTCTTGAGGGGACTAAGAAGAAAATCTATCTCTATATCCGCGACAACGGCGAGACCCATCTCGACCAGCTCGCGGTCGGCATCGGCGACGTATATGAGCTCGAAGCCTACCTTACCGAGCTTGAGCTCGAAGGGCTGATAAAGGCCCTGCCCGGCAACAGATTCACAGTTTAGCACTATATTTAAGAGGTAACAAATGTCAGATTTAATTATTTTGGAGTCACCGTCTAAAATCCACACCGTCCAGAGCACTCTCGGCAGCGGCTATAAGGTCGTCGCCTGCGTCGGCCATGTCAGGGATCTTCCGAAGTCAAAGCTCGCAGTCGATATCGAGCACGGCTTTACCCCCACCTATGTCGACATCGCCGGCAAGGAGAAGATAATCGAGGATATCCGCAAGCTCGCAAAAAAGTCCAACCATGTCTATTTCGCGACCGACCCCGACCGCGAAGGCGAAGCGATCTCCTGGCACCTCGCGACCATACTCGGATTTGACATGAGTGAAAAGAACCGCGTAACCTTCAACGAGATAACGAAGACCGGCGTCGAGGCCGGAATGAAATCGCCCCGCACCATTGACATGAACATCGTCAACGCCCAGCAGGCGCGCCGCATTCTCGACAGAATCGTCGGCTATAAGCTCTCTCCGTTTCTCTGGAAAAAGGTCAGGCGCGGCCTTTCCGCCGGCAGAGTCCAGTCCGCCGCGGTCAGAATGATCGTTGACCGCGAGCAGGAGATTCGCGCCTTTGTTCCGGTCGAATACTGGACCGTTGAGGCAAAGTTCAACGCCTCCGAATCCCGAAAGGCTTTCACCGCCAAGCTCTCGACCGTAGACGGCAAAAAGGCGGAGCTTAAGACCAAAGAAGAAACCGACGCTGTTCTTGCGCGCCTCGACGGCGCCGATTTCACCGTTTCGTCGGTCAAAAAAGGCACCAGAATGCGCTCTCCTGCCGCTCCGTTCTCGACCCCGACCCTTTTGCAGGACGCCGCACAGCGCCTCGGCTGGCAGTCAAGGCGAACCATGAGCGTCGCTCAGGAGCTTTATGAAGGCGTCGATATCGAGGGCATCGGCGCGATGGGTCTTATCACCTATATGAGAACCGACTCTCTGAGGATCTCAGACGAGGCGAAGCAGGCCGCAAAGACCTTTATCGAAAGCGCCTACGGCCCGCAGTATCTCCCAAAGACCCCGAGAAACTACCGCGCCGGCGGCAGCAATGTCCAGGACGCCCACGAGGCGATCAGGCCGACAATGCCCGATCTTCGTCCCGAGACCGCGCGCCCCTCGCTGACAAACGACCAATATAAGCTCTATAAGCTGATCTGGTCCCGCTTCCTCGCGAGCCAGATGGCCGACTGCGAGCTGAATACCACCGCCGCCGCGATCAGCGCCAACGGCTGCGTTTTCCGCACCTCCGGCTTTTCCGTCAAGTTCGACGGCTTTACAGTCCTCTACGAGGAGCAGAACGACGACGCCGAGGAAAACAACGCTCTCCCGCCTCTCGAAAAGGGGGATATACTGAAGCTCAAATCCCTCGACGGTTTGCAGCATTTCACCCAGCCTCCGGCGAGATATACCGAGGCCACGCTGATAAAGGCCTTCAAGGAATACGGCATCGCAAGGCCGTCGACTTATGCTTCAACTATAACGACAATAATCTCCCGCTCCTACGTTGAGCGCGACGGCCGCCAGCTAAAGCCGACCGCCCTCGGCGAGGTGACGACAGAGCTGATGAAGGACCACTTTAAAGACATCGTCGACCTCGGCTTCACGGCCGAAATGGAGGACGACCTCGACAAAATCGAGCTCGGGCAGAAGGAGTGGACCGACGTACTCTCCGGCTTCTACGGCGGCTTTGAAAAGACCCTTAAGCAGGCCGAGACCGATATGGAGGGAAAGAGAGTCAAGGTCCCCGACGAAGCGACAAACGAGGTCTGCGAGCTCTGCGGCAGGCCGATGGTGATAAAGCTCGGAAAATACGGCAAATTCCTCGCCTGCACCGGCTTCCCCGAGTGCCGGAATACCAAGCGGATAGTCCAGGAGACCCCCGGCAAATGCCCGATCTGCGGCAAGAGGATTCTCCAGAAAAAGACCAAGACCGCGAAAAAATACTTCGGCTGTGAAGACAACCCAAACTGTAAATTCATGACCTGGGACACTCCGACCTCCGAAATCTGCCCCAACTGCGGCAGCACCCTCTTCAACAAGGGAGGCGCCCACGGTAAGCTTCTTTGCCACAAGGACGGCTGCGGATATGAAAAGGAGCTCTCATGAGCGTTAAGGTCATCGGCGCGGGGCTTGCCGGCTGCGAGGCCGCCTGGCAGCTCGCAAACAGCGGCATCGAGGTCGAGCTCTGCGAAATGAAACCAGAAAAATTCACTCCGGCGCACAAATATTCCGGCTTCAGCGAGCTCGTCTGCTCAAATTCTCTGAAAGCCGAGCGGCTCGAATCCGCGGCGGGTCTTCTGAAAGAGGAAATGCGCCGCTTAGGTTCTCTCTCAATGGAGTCTGCCGAGCTTTCAAAGGTCCCCGCGGGGGGAGCGCTCGCCGTCAACCGCGAGCAGTTTTCCGATTATATAACCGAAAAGGTCCGCTCCCACCCCCTTATAAAGGTAGTTGAGGGCGAAGTTACCGCTATTCCCGACGGCTATGTGATAATCGCCACCGGGCCTCTGACGTCGGACAGGCTCTCAGAGAGCATAAATAAGCTCGTCGGCGCGGAATATCTCTATTTCCACGACGCCGCCGCCCCGATCGTCACCGCCGAAAGCCTTGACCGAAGCCTTGTCTTCGGCGCTTCGAGATACGGCAGGGGAGGCGAGGACTATCTCAACTGTCCGATGGACAAGGACGAGTATCTCGGATTTTACAACGAGCTGATAAACGCCGAAACCGCTCCGCTCCACGACTTCGACGCCTCCGGCGATTATACCGTTTACGAGGGCTGTATGCCGATTGAGGCGCTCGCGAAGCGAGGAGTTGACTGTATGCGCTTCGGCCCGATGAAGCCCGTCGGGCTGACCGACCCGCGAACCGGCAGACGCCCCTACGCCGTCGTTCAGCTTCGGCTTGAAAACACCGCCGGAACGCTCTATAACCTCGTCGGCTTTCAGACAAATCTTAAGTTCGGCGAACAAAAGCGCGTCTTTTCGATGATCCCCGGGCTTAAAGACGCCGAGTTTATGCGCTACGGCGTTATGCACCGCAACACCTATCTCAACTCGCCCAAGCTCCTCGATCGCCATTTCTGCCTGAAATCAGACCCGCGGATCTATTTCGCCGGTCAGATAACCGGCGTAGAGGGATATATCGAATCCGCTGCGAGCGGAATCTATGCAGCTTTGAGCCTTTCGAGACGATTAAAGGGTCTGCCTGAGATAACCCTCCCGCCTGAAACGATGCTCGGCGCTCTCGCGGAATATGTCGAGACCGGCTCGCCCTCCGGTTTTCAGCCGATGGGCGCAAATATGGGAATACTTCCGGAGCTGCCCGAAAAAATTCGCGGCAAGCAGGAAAAATATGCGGCGCTCGCAAGGCGCTCGCTGGAATATCTTGAAAAATCTTTGAACGGAGGTAACTGAAATGAGAATTATTGTGGACGGCTTCGGCGGAGACAACGCGCCTCTCGAGGTTTTAAAGGGCTGCGCGCAGGCGGTCGATCAGCTCGGAGTCGATATAACCGTTGTCGGCGACGAGGAAATAATCCGCAAAACTGCTTCCGAAAACGGCGTTGACATTTCAAAGCTCGATCTTCGCCATGCCGACGGAGTAATGGAAGTCTGCTATGAGCCGACAAAGATTTTAAAGGAATATTCCGGCACCTCAATGGCTGTCGGGCTTAAAATGCTCGCAGACGGAGAGGGCGACGCCTTCCTCTCCGCAGGCTCTACCGGCGCGCTCGTCGTCGGCTCAACCTTTATCGTCAAGAGAATCAGGGGAATAAAGCGCGTCGCGCTCGCGACACTTATCCCGACCCTGAAATCGAACACCCTTCTTCTGGACGTCGGCGCAAATGCCGACTGCCGCCCCGAAATGCTCGTTCAGTTCGGAATAATGGGTTCGGCATATATGACCAAATTCATGAATGTTAAAAAGCCGAAGGTCGCTCTTGCGAATATCGGTGCTGAGCCCTCAAAGGGCAGAGAGTTAGAACTCGAAAGCTATAAGCTCCTCTCCGAAGCGCCGCTCGATTTTATCGGCAACGTCGAGGGCCGCGACATTCCGCTCGGCGCCGCCGACGTCGTCGTTTCCGACGGCTTCACCGGCAATCTGATACTTAAAACGATCGAGGGAATGGGCAAATTCTTCTCAACAAGCCTCAAAGAGATGTTCTCGGGCGGTATCGGCTCAAAGCTCGGCGCTGTCCTTTTGATAAAGAAAATTAACGCATTTAAAAAGAAAATGGACTATACCGAGCACGGCGGCGCGCCGCTTCTCGGAACACAGAAGCCGGTCATCAAGGCCCACGGCTCCTCCAACGCCAAAGCGTTCTTTAACGCCGTCAGGCAGGCTAGGATCTGCGTTGAAAACGACCTCGTCGGCGAAATTTCAAAGGGCATTGAAGAGGTCAAGGCGTCTGACAATTCGTAAGGCATAATTACTTTACAGGTGGTAAAATGAGCAATCTTGAAGATTTTGAAAAGGTAATAAACTACAAGTTCAAAAACCGCGATCTTTTGTTTGAAGCGCTGTCGCACTCTTCCTTTGCGAACGAGTCGAAACACCGCTACCGCTCCAACGAAAGATTGGAGTTTTTGGGCGATTCTGTGCTCTCAATAGTTGTTTCCGACTATCTGTTCGAGCATTTCACCGACATTCCGGAGGGCGAGCTGACCAAGACCCGCGCGACTCTTGTCTGCGAAAAGGCTCTCCACCACTTCGGCAGCCAGATCAATCTCGGGCAGTATATAATGCTTGGTAAAGGCGAAGAGCTTGCCGGAGGCCGCGAGCGCCCGTCGATTATCGCCGACGCCTTTGAGGCGGTTATCGCCGCGATTTATCTCGACGGCGGAATGGAAGCCGCAAAGCGCCATATACTTCGGTTTATGCCCGAAGACGTTCAGGCCGCCGTCGCCGCGGCTTATGACGATTACAAGACGATTTTGCAGGAGATAATTCAGAAAAATCCCGAGGAACACGTCGAATACAGGCTCGCCGCCGAATCCGGCCCCGACCACAACAAGCTTTTCACAATTCATGTGATGCTCAATTCAAACGTGATCGGCGAGGGTACCGCCCACAGCAAAAAATCAGCCGAGCAGCTCGCCGCCCGCGAGGCTCTTAGGCTGATGGGCTGGAGCAGAAAGTGAGCAAACGCGCTTCAGTGGCGGTTTTCGTGCCGCATATCGGCTGCCCTCACAGATGCAGCTTCTGCGACCAGCGCGCGATAACCGGCGCGCAAAAGATTCCTCATGCCGCCGATGTCGTCAGCGCCGTCGAGCGCGCGATCGTCTGCGGGGCCGACCCGAAGCGGACCGAGATCGCGTTTTTCGGCGGCAGCTTCACCGCCGTCCCGAGAGACTACATGATCGAGCTTTTAAGCGCCGCAAAGCCATATGTTGACGCCGGTTTCAGAGGTATCCGCCTCTCGACCCGCCCCGACGCGATAACCCCCGAGATACTCGGCATTCTTTCCGATTACGGCGTCAGCTCGGTCGAGCTCGGAGCTCAGTCGATGTCTGACAGGGTTTTGGAGCTGAACGGGCGCGGCCACACCGCCGAGGACATTGAGAAAGCGTCTGAGCTTGTAAAGCAATTTGACTTTACTCTCGGGCTTCAGATGATGGTCGGGCTATACGGCTCAACCCCCGAGCTCGACCGCTTTACCGCCGACCGGCTGATTTCGCTTCGGCCGCAGGAGGCGAGAATCTACCCAACCGTCATTCTGAAAGACACCCGCCTCGCTGAGCTCTATCTTTCCGGCGAGTATAAGCCCTATGACCTGAGCGCCGCAATATCACTCTGCGCCGACCTACTAGACAAATTCGAGGCCGCCGGAGTCAGCGTGATAAAGCTCGGGCTCCATTCCTCGCGCGAGGTTGAATCTGATATGCTGGGCGGGCTCTATCACCCCGCGTTCCGTGAGCTTTGCGAAAGCGAGCGCTGCCGCAGAAAAATGGAGTTCCTGATCGGTTCTGACAAGTCTGCAAGCTTTACAGTCCCGCCTGAGTCGCTTTCAAAGGCGCTCGGTCAAAAAAAGAGCAACATCACATATTTTCGTTCAAAGGGTATATCGGTAAAAATTTTCCCGAACCCCGGCCAGAGCGAACCACTCATAAAAATTAAAACGGAGGACAACTAAGTGTATCTTAAATCGCTTGAGCTGCACGGCTTCAAATCCTTTCCGGATAAGGTAACTCTTGAATTCGGCAAGGGACTGACTGCCGTAGTCGGCCCTAACGGAAGCGGAAAGAGCAATATTGCCGACGCCATCAGGTGGGTCCTCGGGGAGCAGTCCTCGAAGACTTTAAGAGGCGGAAAGATGGAAGACGTTATTTTCGGCGGCACCCAGCAGCGCAAGCCGGTCGGCTTCGCTTCGGTAACCTTAAACATCGTCAACGACGACCGCAAGCTCCCTGTCGATTCCGACGCGGTTAGCGTCACAAGAAAGCTCTATCGCAACGGCGACAGCGAATATCTGATAAACGGAAATCCCGTCAGGCTTAAAGACGTCGTCGAGCTCTTTATGGACACCGGTCTCGGCCGCGACGGCTACGCAATAATCGGCCAGGGCAGAGTTGCCGACATCGTCGGCAGCAAATCCGCCGAGCGCCGCGAAATCTTTGAGGAAGCCGCCGGTATTTCAAAGTTCAGATATAAAAAAGCCGAGGCCGAGCGCAGGCTCGCTTCCGCCGAGGACAATATCCTTCGCCTGAGAGACATTCTTTCAGAGCTGGAGGGCAGAGTTGAGCCGCTGAGGGTTCAGTCCGAAAAGGCGAAAAAGTTTCTCGTCCTCTCCGATTCCCGCCGCGCGCTCGAAATAGCTGTCTGGACTCACCGGCTCCAGGAGCTGAGAGGAAATCTCGACGGCCTTGAGGACAAGCTGCTCGCCTCAAACGCAGAATATGAGCATCTCGGCAACGAGATCGACAAGTGCGACGAGGATATCGCCGACCTCTCTCTGAAAAAGCAGCAATGCACCGCCGCCGCAGAGGATTACCGCGTGCGGATTTCGGAGCTCGAGGCCGACAGCGCGGCCGCGGCGGCAGATATAGCCGTCTTCAACAACAATATAAAGCACTATAACGAGCAGATCTCGGAAAACGAAAAGCGAAAGGAACAGCTTTCGCTTAGCGACGCCCAGATTCGCGGGCGGATCAACGAAAAGAGAGAGCAGATCGAAAATATCGGCACACAGCGCAATGATCTCGAAAAGGAGATATCCGCCCTTTCCGACAGGCTTTCTGCGCTCGCCGCCGAGGCAAACGAATTTGAGAAAACTCTGTCGAGCGCCGGCGAGGACCTCAACCGGCTCTATATAAAAAAGTCCGAGCTGAGCTTTTCTCTTGCCAATTCCGACATCACCCGCACCGAGCTTGAAAAATCGGTCGAGGAATCAAACGCCGCTCTTTCACAGGGCAGGGCGGCAGTCGCCGAGGCTCAGTCCGAGCTCGAAAAAATCAATTCCGACATTTCCGAGACCGTGTCCGACACTAAGGAGCACACCAACCGCCTGAACGGCTTCAATATGCTTTTCGGCAAAAAGGACGCCCAGCTCAAAAAGCTGAACGATGAATTTGCCGAGGCCGACCTGAATATCCGCAACATGACCCAGCGCAGGCAGATGCTGATCGACCTCGAAAACTCGATGGAGGGCTTTGCGGGCAGCGTCCGCCAGATAATCAAGGCCGGCAGAAGCGGCCAGCTCCGCGGCGTTCGCGGAACCGTTGCTCAGCTCATCTCGGTCGAGCAGAGTTACAGCCTTGCAATCGAGACCGCTCTCGGCGGCTCGCTCCAGAATGTCGTCGTCGACAGCGAGGACACCGCAAAGTGCGGAATCAGGCTGCTTAAAGAGACCAATGGCGGCCGCGCGACATTCCTGCCGATCACTTCTGTAAAGGGAAATACCCTTTCGGAGAAAAATCTCGATATGCAGGAGGGCTATGTCGCTCTCGCGAGCGAGCTCGTAAACTGTGAACCGGAATACCGCGGGATCGTCAATTCGCTTTTGGGCAGAATTGCCGTTGCAGAGGACATCGACCTCGCGACAAATATCGCCAAGAAATACGGCTACCGATTCAGAATAATCACCCTCGACGGCCAGATCATCAACGCCGGCGGCTCCTTCACCGGAGGCAGCTCGCAGCGCTCGAGCGGCGTACTATCCCGCAAAAACGAGATAAAGACAATAACCACTCAGCTTGAAAAGCTCAGCGGCGACTTTGAGTTAATGAAGCAGCGCCGCGCCTCGCTTTCTGCCGAGGTCGAAAAGCTCGGGTTTGACATCGACGGCGAAAAGGATATGATCTCGCGGGCAGAGACCGAAAAGGTCAGGCTCGAGGGCGAGCGCTCTCGAATCGAAACACTGATCGGCCAATATGAGCTTAGAATTAGCGAGCTTGAAAAATCAGTCCGTGAGAACGCCGATAAGATCGTCTCAGCCGCCGAACTCAAAAAGACGAGCGCCAATGAGCTTGAGGAATGCAGCGCAAAAATCGCCGAGCTCGAAAGCCGCCTCGCTGCCGATCAGGAAAAAAGCGGCGAGTCGAAAGAGGCGAGAGAGCGCCTGTCAAACGAGATTTCAGACAAGCGCCTGAAGCTCGCGGAATATTCAAAGGATATCCAGTCCGCCGAGGACTCGATTTCTCAGTTAGAGCAAAGCGCCGCGGATTCCGCCGAGGAAGCAAAGCGCTTTGATCAGCGGATCGAGGAGCTCAGACAGGCGATTGACGAGGAGAACACCAAGCTCGCCGAGCGCAGAGAGGACGCCGCAAAGTCGAAGGAGACCGCGGCCGCTCTCGGCGGCAGGATCAAGGAAGAGCTTTCAAAAAGCATGGAATATGAGCGCAAAACTCAGGTTATCAGAGACTTACAGCGCTCAAAATCCGACGAAAAGGAAAAGGTGTCCGCCGAGATTTCGAGAATCACCGAGCGCCGCGACAACATTCAGAAGGAATGCGACGGAATGATTACCCAGCTTTGGGAGTCGTATTCTCTGACCGTCGCTGAGGCCGCCGAGCAGGCCGAGGACGTTGGAGACATCGCCGACGCCCAGAAGCGCCTCAACGAGATCAAGTCTAAGATCCGCGCACTCGGCTCGGTCAACACCGACGCGATTGACGAATATAAAGAGGTCCTCGAAAGATATGAGTTCCTCTCTGCTCAGCTCGAAGACGTTTTGAAATCAAAGGACGAGCTTGAAAAGCTGATTGCAAGCCTCGCAAAGAGTATGCGCGAAATCTTCACCGACAGCTTCAACAAGATAAATGAAAATTTCAAGACCACCTTTGTCGAGCTGTTCGGCGGGGGAAGAGCCGAGCTGACTCTCACCGACCCCGACAACGTTTTGGAATCGGGAATCGAAATAAATGTCGCCCCTCCCGGAAAGGTGATAAAGAACCTCTCTTTACTTTCCGGCGGAGAGCAGGCTTTCGTCGCAATCGCAATCTATTTTGCAATACTTAAACTGCGTCCGTCGCCGTTCTGCATTCTCGACGAGATCGAAGCCGCGCTCGACGACGTCAACGTCACCCGCTACGCGCAGTATCTTCGCAACTTCACCGGCACAACTCAGTTCATAATGATAACCCACCGCCGCGGAACGATGGAAGAAGCCGATATCCTCTACGGCGTAACGATGCAGGAAAAGGGAGTTTCAAAGCTCCTCAGAATGGACATCAGCGAGGTTCAGGAAAACCGGAATTAGGAGATAGATATGGGATTTTTTGAAAAACTGAAACAGGGTCTTCAAAAGACCAAGAACAGCCTTGTCGGGAGCATCAACTCGCTCCTCTCGGGCTCCGAGATCAACGACGACTTTTATGACGAGCTCGAAGAAACGCTGATTCTCTCGGATATCGGCGCAAAGACCTCCGAGGATCTCGTCAGCGGCTTGCGCCAGCGCGTCAAAGAGCAGAAGATCACCACTCCCGACGGCGTCAGGGACGCTCTTAAAGAGATGATCCGCGATATGCTCGGCGAGGACACCCCGCTCGACCTCTCGACAGTTCCGTCGGTAATTTTAGTTATCGGAGTAAACGGAGTCGGAAAGACCACTGCGATCGGAAAGCTTTCGCACCAGCTTAAATCAGAGGGCAAAAAGGTTCTCGTCGCCGCGGCGGACACCTTCCGCGCGGCCGCGATCGACCAGCTCAATGTCTGGACCGACCGCGCCGGAGTCGATATAATCAAGCACAATGAGGGCTCCGACCCCGCCGCCGTCGTCTACGACGCTCTTGACGCTGCGAAGTCGAGAAAGTCCGACGTCGTGATAATCGACACCGCCGGGCGCCTGCACAACAAGCAGAACCTGATGAGCGAGCTCGCGAAGATTTCGAGGATCGTTCACCAAAAGGCCGAGGGCTGCGCGCTCGAAGTGCTTATTGCCCTCGACGCGACAACCGGCCAGAACGCAGTGAACCAGGCGAGAGCCTTTAATGAGGCCGCCGACATCACCGGAATAATCCTCACCAAGCTCGACAGCTCCGCAAAGGGCGGAATAGTAATCTCGATCGCAAACGAGCTGAAGGTGCCGGTAAAGCTGATTTCGGTCGGCGAGAAGATCGACGATCTCCAGCCCTTTGCCGCCCAGGATTTTGTCGACGCACTTTTTGAAACCGGCGACTGACGCCCTGACCCGAAAGGAAAAACTATGACTAAAATGATTTTAGCCAGCTCCAACCCCCATAAGCTCCGCGAATTCCGCGAAATTCTCGAGCCGCTCGGCTGTGAGGTGATTTCTCAGCATGACGCCGGAATCGACGCCGACCCCGAGGAGACCGGAACGACCTTCGCCGAAAACTCCGCGATCAAGGCGAGGGCGATATACAACATCGCGAAATGCGCCGTAATCGCCGACGACAGCGGCCTCGAGGTCGATGCGCTCGGCGGCGAGCCGGGCGTCTATTCCGCGAGATACGGCGGAACCCGCGACGACATCGCCCACAACGACCTTGTCATCTCAAAGCTCGCAGGTGTTCCCGACGAAAAGCGCACCGCGAGATTCGTCTGCGTGATAACCTATATCGACGAAAACGGCGCGCAGTCCCAGTTTGTCGGAAAGTTTGAGGGCAGGATCGGCTATGAAATGCGCGGGGAGCACGGCTTCGGCTATGACCCGATATTCATGGTCGGCGACATCAGCTCCGCCGAAATGACCCCCGAGCAGAAAAACGCGGTCAGCCACCGCGGAAAGGCGCTTCGAGCCTTCGCTGAGTTTTTAAGCTCCGAAAAGAAGTGAAAACGCTCTATATCTCCGACCTCGACGGAACTCTGCTTAAAAGCGACGAGCGCACCTCGGATTTTACAAATTCTGTAATAAACCGTCTGACTTCAAAAGGAATGCTCTTTTCCTATGCGACCGCGCGTTCGGTCGTCACCGCTTCAAAAGTGACCTCCGGGCTTGTCTCAAAAATTCCGTTGATAACCTATAACGGCGCGTCGATCGTCGAAAATGTCACCGGCAGAATCCTTTATAAAACCTCGTTCAGCCCCGATCAGTCGCGCGAGATACTTGCCGAAATGCTCTCATGTGGCGTTTATCCGCAGGTTTATTCCTATATCGGCGGAGTCGAGAGATTTTCATATATTTACGGCAAACTCAGCCACGAGCATCGGAATTTCATCGCGACCCGAAGGGGCGACCCGCGCGACAATCCGGTTAAGAGCGCCGAAGAGCTCGTTTTCGGAGACGTGTTCTATTTCACCTGCATCGACAGCCCGAATAGGCTCGAGCCGATATATCGGCGCTTTTGTGAAAAATACAAGTGCCTTTACGAAAGAAACGACTACACCGGCGATAAGTGGCTGGAAATCATTCCGAAGGGCATCTCAAAGGCAGGAGCCGCGCTAAGATTAAAGGAGCTGCTTAAAGCCGACAGAATCGTCAGCTTCGGCAACGGGCTCAACGACCGCGAGCTCTTTGAAATATCGGATGAGAGCTACGCGGTCTCAAACGCCGACAGCAGGCTCAAAGAGACCGCGACCGGCGTCGTCGCCTCAAACGACGAAGACGGCGTTGCGAAATTTCTGCTTGAAATATTTAAGGAGGACATATAAATGCTGACATCAAAACAGCGCTCATATTTAAAAGGCGTCGCCTCAAAGCTCGACCCGGCCTTCCAGGTCGGAAAGGGCGGGGTTTCGCCCGAGCAGGCCGAGGGGATAGAGAAATATTTAAAAGCCCACGAGCTTGTAAAGATAAATGTGCTCGACAACTCGCTCTGCTCTGCGGCCGAGGCCGCCCAAGAGCTCGCCGAAATGACCGGCTCCGAGGTCGTGATCGTGATCGGCTCAAAGGCGGTGCTTTTCAAGCGCAATCCAGAAAAGCCCTCGGTAAGCCTGAATTTATGAAAAAGACGGTTGTTTTCGGCGGAACGTTTAATCCCTTTCATTTTGGGCATCTTAAACTTATAAACGAGGTAATTTCAACCGTAAGACCTGACAGGTTTATCCTGATGCCCGCCCATCTCCCGCCTCATAAAATCGAAGAAGAGCTTCTTAACGATTCCGACCGCCTCGAAATTCTGAGGCTGGCGGCGAGTGAACTCAGCGGCGTTGAGGTCAGCGATTATGAGATCAAAACCGGAGGAAAGAGCTACACCGTCAACACTCTTGAATATCTCCATCGGCTTTACCCCGACGAGCAGCTCTATTTCGCGATGGGGAGCGATATGCTGATCTCGTTTCTGAACTGGTACCGCGCCGAAAGGATTTTGGAGCTCGCGGTGCTTGTCTGCAACTGCCGCGACGAATCCGAAATGGCCGCTGCGAAATCGGCAGGGGAGAGAATCGCCGAAAAGGGCGGCAGGTGCGTCTTTACCGAGTGCGAGCCGCTGGTCTGCTCTTCGACGACAGTCAGAGAGCGGATCAAAGCCGGCCTTCCGATTACCGACCTTGTACCGAAGCCGGTCGCGGATTATATTGAAAGGAATGGACTTTACCGTGGTAACGATTGACGAAATAAAGAATTATCTCGAATCTTCGCTTTCAAAAAAGCGCTTTCACCACAGCCTCTGCGTCGCCGACGCCGCGAAAAGACTCGCAGAAATCAACGGCGCCGACCCCGAAAAGTGCTATCTGACCGGGCTTTTACACGATATCTGCAAGGAGATTCCGCCCGAGGAGCAGATCGCTTTGATGAAGCGCTCCGGCTACGAAATTTCTTGGGTCGAGTGGGGAGCGGCGAAGACCCACCACGCCGTCGCCGGCGCGCAGTTTATCAGAGAATTTTACAATATAACCGATCCCGAGATCTGCGACCCGATTCGCTGGCACACCGTCGGCAAGGGCGGTATGAACCTCTATGAAAAGATACTTTTCATGGCCGATCTGATCTCCGACGAAAGAAGCTATCCCGACGCCGAAAGGATCAGGGAGATTACATACCGCGACCTTGAACTCGGCCTTTATGAGGCGTTCAAGTTTATGATTGTCGACAAGGTCGGCCAAAAGCTTCTGCCGCAGTCGACCGTCGACGCCTATAACGAATACACCTCGCTTGAGCTAAAGAGATTTTCTGACAAAAACTAGGAGATAAAGGATTCAGCGCCCTTCGGCTCAGAATATGAAAAAAAGGCGCCTTTCCTTTTTAATGATGATAACCTGCCTTGTGAGCGCGGCGGCGACCCTTGTGATACTCGGCTCGGCGGCCCGTTCCGCCCGCCTGCGCGTCGCTTCGCAATATACCTCGCCCGACTATATCCGCTATATTACTCAGGGCTATGAATTTGACACCGTCAGCAGCAAGACCAACCTTCTTCTGACCGTCACCGACGGCGAGCTTCCGGTCAGAATCCATATCCTGACAATAGACTCCGACAAAAAAACTCTCGACATATTAGAGCTCCCGCCCGACTCGTTCATCATCGCCGACGGCTATTCCGGAACCGTCAGGGACGCCTTCAAAACCAATGTTTACAGTCAAATCGTTTCCCACGCCTTTTCGCTTCGGCTCGACGGCTCGCTGAGCTTTGACTCAAAGACCTTCGGCGACGCATTTGAGATGCTCGGCGTTAAAATGAAACTCCCGAAGGGAATCTCCTCGCCGAGACCGGATAAGCGCGGCATTGAAATCGACAGCGCGGCCGGCGAAAAAATCGCGCTCGACGGCTTCTCCTATTCCGGCAGCGACGAAAGCGCAGTCAGACTTTACCGCGCGGCGGTTTCGGCTCTTCTTTGCGAGCTCTGCGAGCGCGGCTCGCTCGAGAGCTTCTCGACGCTTATGAACCTGATCGTCAACCGCGTTGAAACCGATATGTCGGTTGAAAAAATGATCGGCGCTGTCAATTCCGCAAAGGGGATAAGGCCGAAGAAGATGAACCTTTGGCTCGCGCCGGGGTGTCCCGCGAAATACGGCGAGAAGATTATCTGGGCTCTTGACCGCGGCGAAGTCGCCGAACTCCTGAACGGGCATTTCAGGGTCAAGGACATCGAAATCCCCGAAGAAGAGCTCAGCATTCCGCATTTTTCGGCAGGGGAGCCCCAATATAAAAATCTGCCCGAAAGGGTAACCGAAATTTTGAATTAAATAACTGAGGAGGATCAGTAATGACACAACATGAAAAGCTTTCGGTCATCGTCAAGGCGCTCGACTCAAAAAGCGCTCAGGACATCAGGGTGATCAGGATCGGCGATCTGACCGTTATCGCGGACTACTTTGTAATCGCTAACGGCACCTCGACCACTCACACCCGCGGACTTGTCGACGAGGTCGATTTCAGGCTCGGCGAAAAGGGAGTCAACCCCGACCACATCGAGGGAGTCGACGGCGCGAGCTGGATCGCGATGGACTACGGCGACATCGTTGTCCATGTCTTCTACCGCGACGTCAGAGACCAATATAACCTCGAAAAGCTTTGGAGCGACGGGGAGAGTGTTGACATTCAGAGCCTGCTGTGATAAAATAGCGTTTGATTTATTTTTCCGAAAAAGGAATGATTTATATGAAATACAATTTTTCAGAAGTTGAGGCCAAGTGGCAGAATTTCTGGGACAAAAACAAGACCTTTGAGGTCGGCATCGATCACTCAAAGCCGAAGTATTACGCCCTCGTCGAGTTTCCCTATCCCTCCGGCGCGGGGCTCCATGTCGGCCATATAAAGGCATATACCGGTCTCGAGGCCCTTTCGAGAAAGAAGCGCCTTGAGGGCTATAACGTCCTCTTCCCGATGGGCTTTGACGCCTTCGGCCTTCCTGCCGAGAACTACGCGATCAAAACCGGCGTCCACCCGAGAATTTCGACCGACAAGAACATCGCTCATTTTTCGGAGCAGATGAAAAAGGTCGGATACAGCTTCGACTGGTCGAGAGTGATCGACACCTCCTCCGAGGAGTATTATAAGTGGACACAGTGGATATTCCTCAAGATGTTTGAGCACGGCCTCGCATTCCGTGACACCGCCCTCGTCAACTATTGCCCGAGCTGCAAGGTCGTTCTTTCAAATGAGGATTCACAGGGCGGAAAGTGCGATGTCTGCCACAGCGATATTATCCAGCTTCCGAAAGAGGTCTGGTATCTCAGAATAACCGAATACTGCGAAAAGCTCCTCGATGGTATCGCGAAGGTCGATTACCCGCCTTATGTCAAGGCCCAGCAGGAAAACTGGATCGGCAAATCGACCGGCGCATTCGTCAACTTCGAGCTTAAGGGCTCCGACGAAAAGCTCAGAATATACACCACCCGCCCCGACACCCTCTACGGCGTGACCTTTATGGTAATCGCCCCCGAGCACCCTGTTATCGACCGCAGCAGCGGCGTAATTAAGAACATGGACGAGGTCGAAGCCTATCGGGCCGAATGCGCGAAAAAGACCGAATTTGAGCGCACCCAGCTTGTCAAGGACAAGACCGGCGTCAGGCTCGACGGCCTCAGCGCAGTCAACCCCGTCAACGGCAAGGAGATCCCGATTTACATATCGGATTATGTAATGATGGGATACGGCACCGGCGCGATTATGGCCGTTCCGGCTCACGATCAGCGCGACTGGGAGTTTGCAAAGAAATTCGGTATCGACATAATTCAGGTAATCAAGGGCGGAGACATCGAAAAGGAAGCCTATGACGGCGACGGCGAAATGATCAACTCCGGCGTCCTCAACGGCATGACCAATAAAAAGGATTCCATCGCGAAGATGCTCGAATTTCTGACCGAAAAGGGAATCGGTGAAAAGGGCGTTCAATACAGAATGAAGGACTGGGCCTTCAACCGCCAGCGCTACTGGGGCGAGCCTATCCCGATTATCCATTGCCCACACTGCGGCCTTGTCGGCGTTCCCTATGACGAGCTGCCGCTTAGGCTCCCCGATGTCAAGAACTTCGAGCCCGGGACCGACGGCGAAAGCCCGCTTGCGAGGATCGAGGAATTTGTCAACTGCAAGTGTCCGAAGTGCGGCGGCGACGCTAAGCGCGAGACCGACACAATGCCCCAGTGGGCCGGTTCGAGCTGGTATTATCTCAGATATGTCGACCCCCACAACGACAAGGAGTTCGCCTCGGAAGAGGCTAAGAACTACTGGCTCCCTGTCGACTGGTATAACGGCGGCAACGAGCACGTCACCCGCCACATGATCTATTCCCAGTTCTGGCACCGCTTCCTCTATGACATCGGCGAGGTCAACACCCCAGAGCCATATATGAAGCGCACCTGCATCGGCCTCGTTCTCGGCCCCGACGGCGACAAGATGTCGAAGTCAAAGGGAAACGTCGTCGACCCTCTCGACGTTATAAAGGTTTACGGCGCCGACACTCTTAGAACCTATGTCCTCTTTATGGGCGATTACGAAAAGGCCGCCCCCTGGTCCGAAAGCGGAGTTACAGGCTGCAAGAGATTCCTCGACCGCGTCTGGGGTCTTCAGGACATCGTCACCGCCGGCGAAAGCTACCGCTCCGAGTTTGTCTCAAAGATGCACAAGACTATCAAAAAGGTCACATCAGACATCGACACGATAAAATACAACACCGCAATCGCCGCTCTGATGACGCTTATCAACGACTTCTATTCTTCGGGGAGCGTCACAAGAGCCGAGCTCCGCGATTTCTGCATTCTTCTCTACCCCTTCGCGCCCCATATAACCGAGGAAATCTATGAGTCCCAGGGCTTCGGCGACCTGCTCCACGACGCAAAGTGGCCGTCCTATGACGAATCGCTCTGCCGCGACGACGAGGTCGAGGTCGCTGTCCAGATCAACGGAAAGATCCGCGACAGAATAACCGTCAGCGCCTCAGCCGAGCAGGACGAGGTAATCGAAGCGGTCAAAAAGCTCGACCGCGTCGCCCAGGAGATCGCCGGAAAACAGATAGTCAAGGCAATTTACGTCAAGGGCAGACTTGTCAATATAGTTGTGAAATAAAAACGGAAGATTTTTGGCTTCAGGGTATTGACTTATTCGGAAATTAGGGTTATAATCTTTTTAGTACATTGTGGTGAAATGTAAAATACCTTCGCCCTAAGGCGGCTAAGGGAGGGAACAGTAAATATGGCAGAAGTCCGTGTCGGCAAGAACGAATCGCTGGATACAGCTCTCAAACGTTTTAAGAGAAGCTGCGCCAGAGACGGCATCATCGCCGAAGTCCGCAAGCGCGAGCAATACGAAAAGCCTTCGGTAAAGCGCAAGAAAAAGTCTGAAGCTGCTCGTAAGCGCAAGTACTAATTAAACAGTGCAATATTAAACGAAGCGGGCAGATCTCTCTGTCCGCTCGGTTTTTTAAGCATGGAGGCGGTAATTTGCTCCACAGGCCAGACTATGTCTTTGAATCAATATCCGATATCCCCCTTGACTTCTTTGAAAAAGAGGGGATCGACGCTCTGATTTTAGACCTAGACAACACCCTCACGACCCACAACAACCCCGTTCCCGACAAGACCCGTCTCGAATGGTTCAACGCCGCAAAAAACCGCGGGCTCAGAATGATAATCGTCTCAAACAACCACCCCGAGCGGGTGAAGCCGTTTGCGGAGTTTTTGGGCCTTGACTTTGTCCCCGACGGCAAAAAGCCTCTCCCAAAGGGCTATAACGAAGCCTGCGCGAGGCTTAATCTCCCAAAAAACAGGATCGCCGCGGTCGGCGACCAGATTTTTACCGACGTAATGGGCTGCAAGGCCGCGGGGATAAGATCTGTCTTCGTCTTTCCGATCGAATATGAGACCGGCTTCTGGTTCAGAGTAAAGAGATTTCTCGAAAAGCCGCTTCTGCCGAAGCACCCGAAAAAGGACGTGATAAAATGAACGCAATATTCGGCCCCGCAGGCAGCTCCGAAAAGTTCGCGAAGGAATGCAAGTCCTCCGCCGAAATGCCGGGCTACCTCGAAAGAATGGGCCTCGACGCCTTTGAATATCAGTGCGGCCAGGGAGTCAGGATAACCGACAAATCCGCCGCAGCCTTAAAGTCAAAGGCCGAGGAGCACAAAATCACCCTCTCGCTCCACGCCCCCTATTTCATCTCACTTTCCGGAACCGAGCCCGAAAAGAGGGACAAATCTATCGACTACATACTCCAGAGCGCTTCCGCCGCGAAAAAAATCGGCGCCGAAAGGATTATAATCCACTCCGGCTCCTGCTCGAAGATCACCCGCGAGGAAGCGCTGGAACTCGCGAAGGACACCCTTTCAAGAGCGCGAAAAGCCGCTGTCGAGGCCGGCTTTGAGGATATAATCTTCTGCCCCGAGACGATGGGAAAGTTCAACCAGCTCGGTAATCTCGAAGAAGTCCTTGAGCTCTGCCGCCTCGACGACAGCTTCCTGCCCTGCATCGACTTCGGCCACCTCAACGCGCGCACTCTCGGCGCTGTCAACTCCTCCGAAGCCTACGCAAAGATCCTCGACGAAATCGGCAGCAAGCTCGGCAGCGACCGCCTTTCGCGCTTTCACTCCCACTTTTCCAAGATCGAATACACCCAAAACGGCGGAGAAAAGCGCCACCTGACCTTTGAAGACGAGCTCTACGGCCCGAGATTCGAGCCGCTGATGGAGCTTATCGCGAAGAGGGGACTTCACCCGACATTTATCTGCGAGAGCGCAGGGACCCAGGACATCGACGCCCTCGCGATGAAAAACTGTTATCTCAGCGAACTTAATAAATAGAGGAGGAATTACTATGTCAAAATATGAGAGGCTGATGAACGCCCTGCCCGAGAATATCGGCGCCGCGCTCATCACCGAAGACATCAACAGGCGCTATTTCACCGGAATGAAATCTTCCGCCGGAACCGTTCTTGTTACCCGCGAAAGGGCATATCTTATCATTGATTTCCGCTACATCGAAAAGGCGCAGAAGACCGTCCGCGACGCCGAGGTCATAATGCAGGATAAGCTCTATGACCAGATCAACGAAATTCTTTTAAAGCACGGCGTCAAAACCGTCGCGATTGAGAGCAGAAGCGTAACCGTTTCCCAGCTCAATTCGCTCCGCAAGGCGCTTAAAGCCGAGATCGACGGTTCTGAGGCTCTGAGCGACGCGATCGACAGCCTCAGAATAGTCAAATCACAGGACGAGATCGACAAGATTATCAAGGCTCAGAGGATCGCTGAGGCGGCGTTTGAAGATGTTCTGAACTTTATCCGCCCCGGAGTTACCGAGAAGGAGATCGGCCTGCATCTCGACTACTATATGCTCTCCCACGGCGCAGAGGGTCTTTCCTTCGACACGATCGCTGTCTCCGGCCCGAACACCTCGCTCTGCCACGGCGTTCCGACCGACCGTCCGGTTCGGTCAGGAGAGTTTGTTCTGATGGACTACGGCGCGACATACGACGGCTATCACAGCGATATGACCAGAACCGTCTGCGTCGGCAAGCCTACCGAGAAAATGGAGCGTGTCTACGGAATCGTCCTCGACGCTCAGCTTAAAGCCCTTGCCGCAATCAAAGAGGGCGAAAAGGGCGTCGATATCGACAAAATCGCGAGAGACGTGATCTCGAATGCCGGATACGGCGAAGCCTTCGGCCATTCGTTGGGTCACGGCGTCGGAATGAATATCCATGAAACTCCTAACGCCTCGCCCAGCTCAAAGCATATTTTCAAGGAAAATATGATCGTGACCGTCGAACCCGGCATCTATCTGCCCGACGAATTCGGCGTCAGGATAGAAGATTTTGTAATAATCAAGAAAAACGGGTGCGAAAACATGACTTTGGCAAAGAAAAATCTGATTTCTTTGTAAAAAGACTTGCATTATTTCAAAAGATAGGTTACAATATACTGTAACCTTTAGCACCATATCAAAAAAGACAGAATAGCGGGTCGCCCCCGCGAGAAAGTGAGGACACTAGCATGATCACAGCAGGTGATTTCAGAAACGGTGTAACATTTGAAGAAGACGGCAACGTAATGCAGGTAATCGAATTCCAGCACGTTAAGCCGGGCAAAGGCGCAGCTTTCGTGAGAACAAAGACCAAAAACGTTCTCACCGGCGCCGTGGTAGAAAAATCCTACAACCCGACCGCGAAGTTCCAGACAGCGTATATCGAAAGAAAGGATATGGAATATTCCTATTCCGACGGCGAGCTCTATTACTTCATGGATTCCGAGACTTATGAGCAGGTTCCTGTCAGCCCTAACGATGTCGGCGACAGCTTCCGCTTCGTCAAGGAAAACATGGTCTGCACCATCCTTTCCTATAAGGGCAAGGTCTTCGGCGTTGAGCCTCCGTTCTTTGTCGACCTTGTTGTGACCCAAACCGACCCCGGCTTTAAGGGCGACACCGCCACCAACGCGACCAAGCCCGCGACCCTTGAGACCGGCGCCGAGATAAAGGTCCCGCTGTTTATCAACGAAGGCGACGTTATCCGCGTTGATACCCGCACCGGGGAATATATGCAGAGAGCTTAATTCCCCGAACCCATTAAATTTAATAGAAAGGAAGATTGCAATGCTTTCTGAAAAGGCTTCTTATCTTAAAGGTCTTATGGACGGCCTCGAAATCGACTCCTCCACTAAAGAAGGAAAGGTTCTTCTCGCTCTTTATGACGTAGTAAACGAGATCTGCGAGACAGTTGACGCTATCGACGCCGATGTCGACGACATCGTTGAGTTCTGCGACACCGTTGACCAGGATCTCGGCGAGCTCGAAGATGACTATTACGGCGAAGACTGCGAGTGTGACGGCGACTGCTGCTGCGGCCACCACCACTGCGACTGCGAAGACGACGATGACGACTGCTCTTATGAAGTCGTCTGCCCGAGCTGCGGCGACACGATCGAGCTCAACGACCTGATGCTCGAAGACGGTTCGGTCGAATGCCCGAACTGCGGCGAGCTCCTCGAATTTGACCTCGACGAAGAAGAAGAAGACGAAGAGGACGGAGAAGACGGGGAGTAATCCTCTAAAAAACTGAATATATTTCTTCGGGGTTGGGTGAAATTCCCGACCGGCGGTCAAAGTCCGCGAGCAAAAGCATGAATCGGTGAAATTCCGATACCGACGGTAAAGTCCGGATGAGAGAAGAAACGCAATTACTGCGCGCTAAGCCCGAGGTCTTCTCGGGCTTTTCTATTTTTAAGGAGATGTTATCTATGCAAAAAAACACCGAAAACAAATACACGGTCGAGCGGCTTGTTCTCGCGGCAATCTTTGCGGCGCTCGCTTTTCTGACCGTTTTTATTCTGAGAATACCCTTTGTTCCCGCCGTCGGCTTTTTAAAATATGAGGCAAAGGACGCGGTTCTCGCGCTCGAAGCCCTGATACTCGGCCCGCTTCCGTCGGCGCTGAGCTCACTCGTCATATCGCTTATTGAGATGGTCACAATCAGCGATACCGGCCCGATCGGCGCGCTGATGAATTTCCTGTCGTCAATGGCCTTTGTGCTCCCTGTCGGTCTGATCTATAAATACCGCCGCAACATCAGCGGGGCGGTTATCGGGCTTGTCTGCTCGGTCGTCTCCGAGACGGTCATAATGCTTCTCTGGAACTATCTGATCTCGCCGATGTATATGGGAATCTCCCGCGAGGCGATAACCGCGCTCCTGATCCCGGGCTTCCTGCCGTTCAACGCCGTCAAGGCCTCGGTGAACGCTGCGATAACATTTTTGCTCTATAAGCCGCTGATAAATGTTCTCAGAAAGGCGAATCTTCTCCCAAAGAGGGAGGCAGTTACCGGCAAGAGCGTTGTCCCTGTCGTTCTGAACATAATCTGCGCAGTAATCCTCGTCGCAGCAATACTGTTTATGATTCTCAACGGAGCGTCAAACGGCTGAGGCGGCAGATGATATTACCCAAATGCCTATTGACAAATCCCGCATACTGATATATAATACATAAGAACTGAATATGCCTTATCAAGAGCGGCGGAGGGATCAGGCCCTGTGAAGCCCGGCAACCTAATTTAAGGTGCTAAATCCTGCGGTTTAACCGAAAGATGAGGACGAAATTAAGCGCGCTCCTTTCGGGGTGCGCTTTTTGAATAATGACATTTAAAAATTCAAGAAAATCATAACGGAGGAATTAAAATGAGAAAGCTGTTTACATCAGAATCGGTCACCGAGGGCCACCCCGACAAGCTCTGCGACCGCATTTCGGAAGCGATACTCGACGAATGCCTGCGCCAGGACCCGATGTCCCGCGTCGCCTGCGAGACAGTCGCGACGACCGGCATGGTCCTTTGCAGCGGCGAAATAACCTCAAAGGCCCATCTTGAAATTCCCGAAATAGTAAGGGGCGCAGTCCGCGAGGTCGGATATGACAGGGCGAAATACGGCTTCGACGCCGAGACCTGCTCGGTTCTTAGCTCGATCCACCGCCAGTCTCCCGACATCGCCATTGGCGTCGACGATGCGCTCGAAAGCCGCGGCTCCGGCGCCTTCGACATCGGGGCAGGGGATCAGGGAATGATGTTCGGCTTCGCCTGCGACGAGACTCCCGAGCTGATGCCGATGCCGATTTCGTTTGCACATAAGCTCGCAAAGCGCCTTGCCGAAGTCAGAAAGAGCGGCGTTCTCGGTTATCTCAGACCTGACGGAAAGAGCCAGGTGACTATCGAATACGACGGCGGCAGACCGGTCAGAGTCGACAGCGTTGTTATCTCGACTCAGCACGACCCCGACGTCTCTCAGAGCGTGATCCGCGGCGACATAATCGAAAACGTCATTAAGAAGGTCATACCCGCCGAGTTTCTCGACGAAAAGACCGTCTACTATGTCAACCCGACCGGAAGGTTCGTTATCGGCGGGCCGCAGGGCGACTGCGGTCTGACCGGCAGAAAGATCATCGTTGACACCTACGGCGGCTATTCCCGCCACGGCGGCGGCGCTTTCAGCGGCAAGGACCCGACAAAGGTCGACCGCTCGGCGGCTTATGCCGCGCGCTATGCCGCTAAGAACATCGTTGCGGCGGGCCTCGCCTCAAAATGCGAGCTCCAGATTGCCTACGCCATCGGTGTCGCGAAGCCTGTTTCCCTGATGGTCGACACCTTCGGCACCGGCAGGGTCAGCGACGAAGAACTCGCGAAAGCCGTTATAAAGGTCTTTGATCTTCGGCCCGCGGCGATAATCGAGCAGCTCGGTCTGAGAAAAATGTCCTATCTCCCTCTCTCGGCCTACGGCCACATGGGCCGCGAGGATCTTGGCGTTTCCTGGGAAAAAACCGACAAAACAGGGGAGCTGATTGAGGCTCTGGGGAGATCATGAAGCTCAAGCCCTACGAAATTTTCTTCGCCGCAGTATGTGTTCTCTTCGCGGTGATATCAGTTGCCGCAGCATATTTCGTCCGTGAGGCCGCACCGGCGAGCGAGATAAGCGTATCGTATTCCGAGGAGGAAGACCCCTATTCCGGCTATGACGTCTCTGTGATAAATTCCGCGACCGCCGAGCAGCTTATGCAGGTCAGCGGCATCGGCGCGGTCAAGGCCGACGACATAATCGCCTACCGCGACGCTATCGGCGGTTTTAAGAGCCTTTCCCAGCTCGCGGATATAAGCGGCATCGGCGACTCGCTGATTCAAAAGATTATCGAGCACTTTTATCCCGAAAATCCCGCGCCTCCCGCCGTGGCCTCCGATGCGCCCGATAATTCCGAAACGCCTGAAACTTCCGCATCGCAGGCGGCTGCGGCTCAGACAGCTCAGCCCGCTCCGGTCGTGACCTCCGCTCCGCTGACCTCTGCCGAAACCGAAACCGTCTCTGAGATTCCCAAGGAGCTTCCGACCGAGGCCGCCGAAATGACGCCGGTCAACGTCAACACTGCAACAGCCGAAGAGATCGCTGACGCGCTCCTTATCGACCGTGAGATCGCCGAGGAAATCGTCGCGCTCCGCGAAAAGATCCACTACCTCAGCAACGCCGCCGAGATCTATGAATTTTGCGACGGAGTCGACAAAGAGCTCTATCAGCGGATCAAGAGTTACCTGCTTTTTTGAGGCCGATTCGGGCAAAAAATTTTTGAAGAAATTTTGAAAAAACACTTGACAAACGACCCTTTATGCCTTATAATATCAAATTGTTGGCGCGGTAATCGTGTCGAGGCGCTGATATAGCTCAGCCGGTAGAGCGCATCCTTGGTAAGGATGAGGTCCCCGGTCCGAATCCGGGTATCAGC
>CANQJB010000008.1 GCA_947624155.1 uncultured Clostridia bacterium | reverse complement strand
TGGGTCTTGTCCTCCAGCTCGCCGGTCGCCTGAGCGATCTTTTTCTTCAGGCTGCGCTGGTTGCGCGTTCTGACAACAAGCATGATTATCACGAACAGGAGCAAAAGGATAAGCGCGACGATCAGTATGCTGTAAATCGGATTTCGGTATAAAAACGCGGTCAGGCTGACGTTATAGTTCTGAACTGCCTCGACCTCGCGATACATAATCGCGTCGAGCTCGGCGTCGGTGAAGCTGTCGGCGCCCTTGTCGAGAAGCGAAAGGAGATATCTTCCGCCGCTGACGTTGTTCGCGACTGCGTAAGAAAGCGATGTTTCGCCGAAGACAACCGAAGCGAGGCGGTTTTTGATGTCGTTGCGGACATAGCATTCCGCGTTGTAGGAATAGAGGATCGCGGCGTCGGCGCTGCCTTCTAAAACCGCGTTGACACAGCCTTCTGCGGTACTGAATCTTTGGACCGATTCTTCGGAATAGCGGCTGAATATCAGCGCGTCGATCGCGTCGGCTTTATCCGGAATCGCGATGCTCGCCGCGTCTCCGACAGCTCCCTCGAGAGTCAGCCGGGCGAAGTTTGTGGTGAAATAAGGCACCGTGATTTTATATCCCTCTTCCTCGGCGAGGTAATAGTCGCCGGTGAAGTCTAAAACGACGTCAGCCTCGCCTGACGAGCGAAGCGCATAGTATTCGTTCCTGTCTTTTACCTGAATGCACTCATAGTCCAGCCCGAGGCGCTGAGCAAGAGCGTCGAAGATCGCGGGGAGTATTCCCGCGGCTTCGCCGTCCTTAAAATAGCTGTAAGGGATACGGTCGGGGTTAAAGAGAATTCTGAGAGGCTTGTCTGAGGCTTTGAGCTCGCTGACAAAAGCCCTTTCGCCGGCGTTCATGATTATTTCGCCGGAGCTGTCGGTTGAGTAGTATTTTTCGTGGAGTATCTCGCGCCAGTTCGGGTCGTGGAGATCCATTTCGTCGATCGCCTGGTCGATCCGCTTCATCAGGTCCGCGCGGTCCTTGCGGGTGCAGATATAGAACGGGCTGGAATCAAACGATTCAAACAGCCACTCGTTTTCAAGAAGTCTGAGGCTTCCGGTGACGGCGGCGTCGATCGTCCCGCTCTGGAGCGCGGCGTTAAGATCGCTCTGATCCGAAAAGTAAACCGGTTCATATTCAAAGGAATGTTCGGCGGCGAAGTTCTCAAAGTTGGTGTTCTTAGAGTTGCCTTCTAGCAAACCGACAGTTATTCCGTCATAGGTCGAATAGTCGCCCTCAATTATGTAGTCGTTGCCGGCCTTTACGGTCATTATAGTCGAGTTGACGCCGATCGACTGGTCGGAGAACAAAAATTCCTCCTCCCGCTCTGGGGTCTTTGAGACAGAGGTGACGATATCGACCTCGCCGCTTCGCAGCATATCCAGAGAATCGGCATAAGAGCCCTCGTAGCCCTTATATTCATAAGACCAGCCGCCGTGGATCGCGAGCCGCTGGAGAAATTCATAGCCGTAGCCGCCTCTGCGGCCGTCCTCCCCGAGAGTATGATAGCCCGAAAAGGCAAAGAACCCGACTTTAAGTATCTCCTGCTCCTCGCCGGCATTTCGGCCGGCCGACGCCGGAACGGCAAGCGAAAGAATCATCACCGCCGACATTATTAAAGACAACAGGCGTTTTAAATTCATAAAATAGTCCTCTCTTAAACGTCGCTCACAAGGTTTTTTATATTATACAGTATATCCCGCACAATTGCAAGCGGTTTGGGGAAATAGGAAGAGGAAATATTGAGAATATAAATTCACCAGGTGCGCAGGAGTTAAGTTAAATAAAAATGCACCCATTCATTAGAACTCTTTTAGGTATATTTCTATTATACCGAATAGTCTAACTTTTTGGGTACATTTCAAACGGCAGGATTTACCTCACTCTCTTCATCCTTCCCTTATCCATCTCCACCACGCTGTCGCAGAGAACGTCGATATCCTCAGCAGAGTGCGAGGCAATCAGAATCGTCTTCCCCTGTGCCTTTAAATCGAGCAGATACTTCCTCATCTCGCTCACGCTGTCCTTGTCGAGGCCGTTCATAGGCTCGTCCAAAATCAGCAGGTCGGGGTCTTCCATAATCGCCTGAGCGAGACCGAGCCGCTGTCTCATACCGAGGGAGTATTTCTTAACCGACTTCTTCAGCTTCGGGTCGAGGCCGACAAGTTCTATACTCTTTCTGATGTCGTCATCGGTGATTTTGCGGCGGATATCTGCAAGTAGTTTGAGATTTTTAAAGCCGGTGTAATACGGTATAAACTCCGGCGTTTCGATGATAACTCCGACGCTTTCGGGGAAGTCGCAGTCGACGCCGATACGCTTGCCCGCGACGGTGATTTCGCCCTCTGTCGGTTTAATAAACCCGCAGATGCACTTCATCAGCATGGTTTTCCCCGAGCCGTTGCGGCCGATAATGCCGTGAATTTTACCGTCGTCAAACTCTACGTTTATATCCTGCAAAATCATGTCCTTCTTTATTTTTAAGCTAACGTAATTAACCGTTATCATCTTAATCCTCCTTTGCCATAAGCGAGAGATTTTTGTGCTTTATCACCCTCGTGCCGATGAAATAGATCGCGATATTTGCGGCGAAAAGATACAAGACCGAACCCCAAATAGGAAAATTCACCTTGTTGAAAAGCTCGTCGTAGTGATAGACTACCGTCGAGTGCGCGAGCGGAAAGAGCCACTTCGCGGGGCTGTCCGCCCACCATGTGATCATGCCGAGGGCGAGAAGTGAAGCGTTTGCGAGCAGTCCTATCATCTTGTTAAACTTAAGCGATAAAACCATTTGCAGCTGCGACGAGAGCGCCAGATGAAGCGTCATTAAAATCACGCCGAAAACTGTCGCCTGTGCGACGGTGTAGTTATTTATGATCGAGAGATCGAGATATGAAAGTGGATTTTTTGAGCGAATATCTTGATATTTGAGAGTGTTTATCAGCCGCTCGGCATTACTCCAAAGATTTGCTACAAATGCGTTTTGCTGGGTGAAAATCGCAGTGTAAATGAAGAAAATCCCGATGAACGATGCCGCCGCGATATATACAAACACGGCCTGACCGCTATACCACTTTGTACGCCCCGAGCGGATAAGCATAAACGTCGAGTTTGCCGATATATCTGGGAAATCAATCATTAGGACGGCGAATGTCAGAACGAGTATCGGAATGATATAGAGATTGCTCATAAAGATCGCGAGCGGCTCGAAAATGTTTATCGGCTCTCCCATCTCGGCGGAGTATCGGTTAATTATTTCAAGCGAGTACATATAGAGAAAGATCATCGAAAACGCGGTCATAAGCTGCTTGTCGCTCTTTATCCACTTTATGTATTCCGATTTGATGATTCCTAAGAACAGCTTCAATTCATCACCCGCTTTCTGAACAGGGCTCTGCCCAAAAAGTAGAATACCGCCGCGGCTGAGGCGTAGCACAAAAGATACCGAAACCCGCCGAGCCCGAAGCAGGAAAAGGCGTATTCGGCGTTAATCAGCAGCGAGCGCGGGCTGATTATCTGCCACTTCGGTTCGAGGCTGTCGCTGAGCCGCCGCGTCGAAATCTGCTCAGCAAGATAAAAAACTATCATCGGCATACCGATCGCTTTGTAGCGATTCATTATCAGCAGGTACAGTGCAAGGCAGATATTCGCGGTCAAAAAAGAGTATGCAAAGACATTTATCGCCGTCGGTAACCAATATAAAAACTCGCTTTCGGTATTTTTGAAAAGCTTATTGAGCGTTCCATCAAGCGGTTTGCGCACCGCCATCACAGAAAAAACGTCGCTTGTGTTTTTCGGCTCGGCGGGGTATTCCGACATCTTCGGGAAATAGGCAAACACCGCCGCAGAAAAGAGTATATATCCCGCCGTAACGCAGCCTGCGCCCGAAAGTCCCGAACGGAAAAAGACCCTGTTCCAGTACCTGTTAAAGCTGCCGATTCGGGATAATTTCAAGCGGTAGTTGCCTTTCATTTCGCTCGCGAAGGTCAGAAGAAAGGGCGACGAGCAAAGAAGCGGCAGAAAGACAGCAGTCCAAATATGTGTCGAGCGGCAAACAAACGGAGCGGCATAGTTTGAGCTTTCCTGTAAAAACGGCGCGCTGTCGTCGAGGAAAATATGACCTATCACAGATCTGACGGGTATATCTGTCGGCAGAACAGCATAATTGTTAAGAAGAAAAATGATTGCTGTCAGAAGCGCCGAGACCGTGGCAAAGCCGCAGGAATAAATATAATCTTTTTTACTCATTTCGTCACCAGCCGCTGCTCTCGTCGCCCGCCTTTTGATATACCAGGTTGACTATCATGCTCACCTCGCCCGTAACGGCGTCAACGTAGTATCTTCCCATGAACGGGTCGAGAAGATAGCTCTCGCCGACCGGCTTGAAGCACCAATACGGCCTGATTTCAAAATCGCTTTCGGTCTGGCAGAGAAAGCTGTAAAAGTCCTTTTTAATCCACCCGTCGGCGCAGTGATAGCCCTTGCAGAAAACAGAATAGCAAAGCTCGGCTTCAAGCTCAAGCCCGATATTCGGCGCGAGGGTCTCGGAGAGAATTCCGGACGCTTCGCCGAGGCTCAAAAGGCTTTCGCTGTCGGTCTCATCGCAAAGCTCAAAGCCGAAATCCTTTGTAAAGCGGGTGATTTTCTCCTTTTGGGCGCAGTAGGTACTGAGCTCGTCGGGAAAAGGAAAAGGTTCGCCTGCCAAAATTGCTGCGTTTGAAAAGTAAAACTCGGAATTGTCGATGTCATAGAAATTCCCGCTTTTGTCCGTCATCTGCATATCAAAGAGATAGCCGTATTTTCCGCCGCCGAGATCCATGATATACAGCTTTTTCACGGTGTATGTAAATTCGTCGGTATCGGACGGCGAGATATATTCTTTCCAGAAATTCTCAACGTAATCTATTGCCTCAGATGCGCTCCATTTTTCGCCGTCGGCCATTGTGTATTCTTCGTCGGGCGAGGGTTTGTCGTCTCTCAGATCGTACTCTTTACAGACCTCGAAATTATTATAGTAATACACAGCGTCCGATTCCAAGCCGCCGCCTGTCTGAGACCCCCAGACGCCGCCCGTCGAATATTTGAATACCGACAGGGTCTTATCGCCGTCGTCATAAATCGGCGCAAAGCCGTCGATGTCTATATCAGCGCGGTTTCTCAAAATCACCTGCCCGAGCTCTTCACTGTATTCCGGCTCGTTTCTCAGCGGCTCGCCCTCAGACATAGAGGTCCCCGCTTTAGTATGGCGGTAATACTTTTCGTCGGCGACGTCGTATCTGTCGCTGTAAAAAAGCTCAAGGAGCGGGGTGTAGTCGTAGTCGGGATTCATGCCTATTTTTATATTGCGAATCGGCATAGCGTCCGCGTCGCTTACATGAGCCTTTGTAATTTTTATGTTTTTATAAGTCTTTTTCAGGTCGGTTTCAAGCTGATTTCTGATTGCTTCCAAGCTGCCGCGCTCGGCGGCCTTTTCGGGCTTCTCAGATGTATTAACCGGCGCCGGGCTTTCTTCGGCGCTTTGGCCGCCGAGAATGATTTCACCGCTTTCGGCCGGCTCGGTCTGCGCCTTTTTGAGTGACTCCGGCGTATCTACGCAGCCGAAGAGAGAAGCCGCAATCATCAGCGCGGCGATAATTTTTAATAGTTTCATAAATAAACACTTCTTTCTTTAATTTAATCAAAAACAAACTCGCAGCCGCCGATTATTATTTTTTCTATGTGAGAAATGTCGGCAGGCTTCTTAAAGGTCAGGCTTTCACAGACAAGGTCGTTTTCGGGGTCGCCGTCGTTGTAGTTAATGATATTTCCGCTTCGCCCGTTCAGAATGTAGAACAGCTCGAAGAATGTCTCTCCGTCGCCGTAAATTCTGCCGTCGTCGAGGTATATTTGCAGCTTGTTCGGCAGGAAATACTTGTCGTCATAAAGCTCCAGAGCGGCCTTGCCGTCCTCGCTGTGATAATTGAGAAAAATCCCGGTCGGGGAAAGCTCTGCGGTCATATAAACGTCGCCCGAATCGGTGTGATAAACCTCCTCTCCCGATATTTTGCTCTCGGTCTTTTTAAGCTCCGAGGTCGAAACGGTGAGAGTCCTTTCAAAGTCCAGTGCATTTTGGAAATCGCTGATAATCTGTCCGTCTTCCATCTCGCGGTAGCCGAGTTCCCTGAATGTAACGGTGATTTCGTCGGGCAGGCTGTTGAAGCCGAGTGAGTAGACGGTAAAGGTATAAAGATTCCCTTCCAAAGATATCGGATAAGTGTCTTCATATCCTCCGCCGTCTTGAAAGTGGATTCTGAACCACGGAACCGCGCCCTCGGAGAGCTTTTTGCCGAGCTCCTTTTTAACGTCGTCGGGAATTACATACTGCACCGTGGCATAAAAACAGTGGTCGTCTAATAGCACCGAAGTCAGCCGGAATTCGTCCGGCTTCTGCTCGGTGTCATATTCAAACTCGTCCCCATATTCCGCGAGATTTTCGATCCACGGAAAGTCGGCCGGGTTCTTGAGCTCGCTGTCGGTGTAGCTGCTGAAAAATGTGTAGTCATGCTCAACCTCGGGAGTGAGGTCTTCCTCGGCAGGGCTTTCGGTCTGCTCGGTCTCGCTTTTGATGCCGCTGTAACGGTCAAAGGCGTATTTCATATTTTCGAGGGCACTCATGCGGCTGATTGAGAACGCGGTAGTGCCGAGCGCAAGAACGCTTATCGCGGCCGCGATAAGAACCGGCTTGATTTTAAAACGCGGTTTTTGCGGGGAGGCAGCGTCTTCCGCCTCAATCAGAAATTTGTCGTCGATAAGCCCGAACGCCCTAATTATTTTCGCTGTTTTCATTCATAAAACCTCTTTCCTCAAGATATTTTCTCAGCCTATCGCGCGAGCGTGAAAGGCTGGTTTTGACCTTGCCCGCCGAATATCCGTATTTTGCCGAAATCTCGGAGATTGAAAGAAAGTGCCAGTATCTCGCCACCATAATAAGCCTTGCGTCCCGAGAGAGAGTTACGAGAAACTGATTTAAAATCTCCGCAAGCTCCGATTCCTCGGTTCCGTCGGGAACACTGCTGTCAGGCAGAACATTTTCTAGCTCCGAAAAGGATATTTCAAGCTCGCGGCAGCGCCTCTTTCGCTTTAAGAATTTCAGTCGGTCGAGTGAAAGGTTTCTGACGATTTTTAAAAGATAGCACTTTAAGCTTTGCGGCCTGTCCGGCGGGACCGAGTTCCATACCCTAAGATACGAATCGCTGACGCACTCCTCTGCGTCCTCCCGAGCCCGAAGAATGTTATATGCCACGCCGTAGCACCGGCCGCCGTATTTTTGGGCCGTGGCCGTTATCGCACTCTCGTCCCGCGAAAAATATCGCTCGATTATTTCTTCGTCGCTGATCACCCGAAAACCTCCTTTCTGCGGTATAAAAGTTAAGACGACATTTAGAATGAAAAGGTTACAGGTCTATTCTAATTATTTTCTGTAAGGGTGTCAATGCAAGGGGTTTGGATGTGCCCAAACCGGCATATAAAGAAAACAGAGTCATAGGTCAGAATTTCAAGGTGTTATCTTTGACAGAAAAATTAAAGGATTATGACAAAGCGTGCAGATTAAACACCCTCATTTTTTCAAAAAGAAAACGGCATGATCGAAATCACGCCGCTTGCTTTAACCTGACATCAGGCAGTTATTTCCCCAACCCTTCCCTCAGCGCTCGGTAATACCACCCCGCCGCGCCGGTATATATCGACCAGCCGCCGCGGCCGAAGCAGTTTTTGTTTGAATAAACGTCGCCGCAAAGGTAATAGGGTTCGGTTTTATACCTCTTCCAGCCGCCGTTAAGCGAGCGTTCGATCGGGCTGAGAGCCTTGAGAATCGCTTCGCCCTCCTCTCGAAGCCCCGCTTTTAAGCAGGCGAGCCCGAGCCATACCGCACCGTGGGTATATTGCCCGCCGTTCTCGCGCATGCCCTCGGGATAGCACTTTACATATCCCGGATCGGGCTCGGCGCTGTCAGAAAAGGCCGGCGCAAAGAGCCTTATCACACCTCTTTCGGTGTCGGCAAGCTCCGAACAGGCGCAAAGAAGCGCCTGCCTCGAAAAGCCGTCTCTGCCGAGGCCGGAAAACTCCGCAAACGACTGTGCGATCGAGTCGATCCGGCACTCGTTTGACTTCGGCGAACCGAGCTTTGAACCGTCGTCGAAGTAGCCGCGCAGATACCACCTGCCGTCGCGGCCGTTTTCCTCGACTGCCTCCGAAAGCGCGTCGGCATATTCCGAAAGCGTCGCGGAATAGATTCCGTCGCCCGAAATCTTCGCGATCTCGGAGAACCGGCGCAGAACGATAATATAAAACTCGCTGAGCCAGACCGACTCGCCCTCGCCGTTTTTGCCGACCGAGCCGAAGCCGTCGTTCCAGTCGCCCGAGCCGATCAGCATCAGCCCGTGGGCGCCGGTCTTCCCCGCGCGGAAGTCTATCGCCCTGCGGCAGTGCTCATAAACAGTCTCGCGGTGGGCGGTGCGGTAAACCTCGCCATATCTCTCCTGCTCGCCGTCCGAAAGGCTCAGCCCCTCGCAGTAGGCGGCTTCAAGCCCGAGAATCGAGCGGTCGCCGGTCACTCTCAGATATTCGCAGAGCGCATAGGGCAGCCAGAGCGCGTCGTCCGAGATTTTCGTCCTGATACCCCTGATCTTCTGCCCCGGAAGCTCGTGCCACCAGTGCATCACATCGCCCTGCGGGAACTGCGCGCGGCAGCAGCGGAGTATCTGTGTTTTCAGTACATTCGGGTTTTCGGCGGCGATGCAGACCGCGTCCTGGAGCTGATCTCTGAAGCCGTAGGCTCCGGAGCACTGCCAGAAGCCTGTTCGCGCATATATTCTCGCGTGGAGCGCCTGGTACCTCAGCCAGCAGTTTGCCAGTCTGTCTGAGTAGGGGTCGCCGGTAGGGACTTCCTTCGGCTTTTCGCGGGTGTCGGTCTGCTCGGTGAAAAGCTTCGGCATTAAAATCGCAGAGCGAAGCGTCATTCCGTAGGAGATATAAAAGCTCAGCTCCGTTTCGCCGTCGGCTTCGGCTGTAAGCGCAGCGGCAAGCCCTGCCCGGGGAAAAACGCTTTCCTGCCATTTTCCGCAGAGAAGTGCCTCGCGGTCGGTCGAGGCCGAACAGGGCGCGGAGGAATGAAGATACATATATCCTCCCGCGCCGGAAGCGAGGGAATGAAGAGAAAGCCCGCTTTCCTGCCGCTCGGGGATTATCATGTCGCTGTGGGACCTGTCGACCCCGAGACACGGCTCGGTATAAAAGCAGAGCTGAGCTTTTCGGGCGGTTTTCAGCCTGACGTCGATTCGCTTGCACATTCCCTTCGCCGAAACTCTGACAGTGATCCGACATTCATAGCCCTCGCCCTTTGAGAAATACTCCGCCTTATAGGGGCCGAACACCGCCGCCGAGCCTCTGACAAGATCGAAGATTCTGCCGTTTAGCCGCAGCCAAAGGCGCTCGCCGAGGTTGTCCCTCGCTGGGTCGTTGTCCCAGGGCGTGAGCCGGTTTTCGCGGGAGTTGAACGCATAGGTGAAGCCGAGGGATTCTTGGGAGACAAGAGTTCCGAAGACAGGATTTGAGAGAATGTGGCACCACGGAAGCGGCGGCTTTTCGTTTATCACATAGCTGTTTCCGCTGAAGCCTCCGCAGGCGACGGGGAGATCAACCGCTTGCGGAACCGGCGACGAGCTCAGTATTTCGGCGAAATCGGCGGGTCTGACCTCCTGCTCCGGCGAAGCGATCTCGTCGACACAGATTTCGCAGGCCGCCGCGCAGGCGAGCTCAAACATTCCGCTCCGCGCCTTGCCGAGATCCAAAGGCAATATCCCGCCCTCGGAATAGATAAAGCTTTCGAGACCCTCTTCGCGGGCGGCGGCGATCAGCTCGGAATAGTGCTCGCGCTCATATCTTCCGCCGTCGTCGAAGCAGAACAGAAGCTGAACCTCTACCCCGCAGCGCCGAAGCAGCTTATATGCCCCGAGATATGCCGAGAGCTTTTGGCTGTCGTTTCGGCCGTTGAGTAAAATCAGGACTGTCGGCAGCTCGGTCGAGACCGAAAGCTCCCAGAGAGAGCGCAGAGGCAGCCGGTTTTTGACTGCGGCTGCGCGCTTTTCCTCGCTCATTTTACAGCGGTAGATAAGCTTCGGCAGCAGCGCCGACGCGACCCGCCCCGCGGCGGTGTCGAGCCGGGGAGAAACGCAGTATCTCGGCTTTTTCCGCCTGATCGCAGAGATTCGGTTGATAAGCTCCTCCCGCGAATCGGCGCAGATTAAAAACATCGTCAGCTCCGCTTCTGACTTCGGCGGCAGCTCGACCGACGCCCTGATATATACGCAGGGGTCGGGCTCAGCGACAAGGCTCGGCGGAATATTCATAAACCGCTTTTTCAGTCCTTCCAGCCCCTCGGGATATCCGATAACCTCTGAGCGGTCGAAACTGACCGTCTGCCTGACATCTTCGATAAACCCGATGCCTAGCCAGATCTGTTTGTCTTCCCTGACTCTTGTGACGGTGACGGCGTTCCACTCGGGGTCGCGCTCGAACCGCAGAAACATCTTCGAGAACGCCGGGTGGGACTGCTCGGCGGCGTCGCTTTCGAGCGAAGGCTCGATATAGCTGATTACCGAGACGGGCAGGGGAGCAGAGGTCGCGTTTTTAAGCGCAAAGCTGCGAAGCTCGCAGGGGTATTCGGAATGAAGCCTGACCATCATTCCTGCGGCGAGCTTTTCGGTGCTTCTGAAAAATGCCGCGCCCTCTTCGCTGAACTCGGCGCTGATCCCGCCCGACTTATCAGGCAGATAGCTCAGCGAGACCGCCTCGCCGCCGTCGCTTATAAAGCAGAATATCCCCTTCGGCCTAAGATAGAGGTCGCGGGTGCGGCACAGGACATTTTTTGAGCGGTAGATTGACGCCGAAGCGCCGTTGTCCGAGATCATCAGCGTCATCTCGCCGTTGCAAAGGAGCTTGATCCTCGGGGCCGAAAGGCTGAATTTGTCCATCGCCTCGGTTTCGTGCTCGCGCGGCTCGGGTGCGCTGAGGCGCGGCCGCCTGAGTGTGTTTTCAAAGACCGCCGTTCCGAGATGGAACCGCTCGTCCAACAGTTCGAGCGCCCCGCGTACTCTGAGGTCGCTCATAAACCGCTTCTGCATTATTCCTCCGCCCAAAACGTTGTCGCAGGAGCAGATACTCATTCCGACATGGTGGGACATATAGCTTCTGACCGGCTCGGGGGTCTGTGAATCGGGCGCGGTGAAATCGAGAGCTTCATAAAGCCCGCAGGAGCCGTACATTCCCAGCTCGCCTAAGCGTCTGAGGTTTTCCGCGCCGTCGCTGCCCGAAAAGCAGAGCGAGATATAGGTCGAATAGGGCGAAATGACATAGCTGTTTTCAAGCCCCCGCCTGATTCCGGTCTTCGGGACACCGTGGGCCATATAGCGGTAGTTCAGCGCGCTGTCGAAGCTGTAATATCCGCTCTCCGAGATTCCGAACGGCCGCCCGAACGATCTCGCGTATTTTCTCTGGACCCAGAGCGCATATTTCAGGCTTTCAAAGGAAAGAGAGCCTTCGGGGCTTTTCAGAAAGATTTCGGGCATAAAGTATTCAAACATCGTCCCGGAATAGGAGGCCGCCCCGCCGAACCAGCCGCAGCTCAGCATCGCGCGGGAAAGCCTCTGCCAATGGCTTTTCGGCACCTGCCGCGAGGCGATCGCCCAGAACGAGGTCAGCCGCGCTTCGCTCATCAGGCAGTCGTAGTGATTCGGGCTCTGCACGCCGGTTTTCGGGTCGATTCCGATCGCCATCAGCCCTCTGACTCCGTCGTAGAAGACCGACAGATCGGTTTCGTCAATCAGTTTTTCAATCCTCCGGATCAGCGAGACGATCTTCCCCGACTGCTCACATTCGCGCAGCCCCTCTTTTAGCGCAACGAGACAGCAGACGAAGTTTCCGCTGTCGACGCTCGAAACAAACGGCGCAGGACAGATTTTGAGCGTCTTTGTGTCATACCAGTTATAGAGATTTCCGCGGTATTTTTCGAGCCGCGAAACGGCTCTGAGCGTTCTGTCGAGCCGTTCGGTCATCGCGCTCAGTCCGATCAGACGCCTGTCATAAGCCGCGAGTATCGAGAGGAGATAGAGCCCGATATTTGTCGGCGAGGTGCGGTGGGCAATCCGATATACCGGCGAAAACTGGACGTTGTCGGGCGGGAGATAGTTGTCGGCGCGGGTGACATAGCTTTCAAAAAAGCTCCACATATCCGCGGTCTGGTTTGAAAGCTCACGGACGTCGCGGTATTTCAGCCGCTGATCCGGCTTTGCGCCGCTTTCGTCGCTGATTGCGAGAAGCGCGGGCATCGCCGCAAATACCGCCCCGAAAAGGCGGATAAAATAGTCCGGCGACCAGAGCAGCGATATGCTCAAAAGCTCGGGCAGAAGATAAAAGCTCAGCGGGCTCGCCGAGGAGCGGTCAGAGGCGTCGGCGGTAGTCCATTCCAAAAGCCGCCGCTTTGTCAGAAGCCTTGTAAGCGCGAAGACTATTGCCCGAAGTGATTTCAGCGCGAGCGTCGGGAGCATAACGGTGCTGTAAAGAATATATCTCAGGCTCTGAGAGGCGGTGCTCAAAAGGCCGGAATAAAATCTTCTGCCGAAAGCGCGGTCTCTGAAAAACGCGCCGACCGCGCTCTCGGCCGGCGGCAGAAGCCAAAGAATCAGCGCCGCCCCCGCGACAGCGGCCGCCTGCCCGGGGTAGAGAACGAAGCCGCACAAAAACGCTGCGAAGACCGAAACCGGCGTTGCCGCGCGGCGGAGATTGTCGAGAAGCTTCAGCTTTGAGAGCGCGCCGAATTTATCCGAAAATATCTCGGGAATGTTCTGAAAATCGCCCCTGATCCAGCGGTCTGCCCGGCGGTAATAGCTCTGAGGCGAGCGGGGAAAGCCTTCGGTGAAGCAGACGTCTCCGGCGTAGGCGGTTTTCAGCAGCTCGCCCTCCAAAATGTCGTGTGAAAGAATCCTCTCGCCCTTTAATTCGGCTGTGCATTCAACCAGCGCTTCGACATTTATAAGCCCCTTGCCGCAGAACGTCCCTCGGCCGAAAACGTCCTGATAAAGGCTCGCCGATTCGCCGTCATAGCTTGAGCGTGAGCCGATTCCGCCGAGGCTCTTTGAAAATTCCGAGCGGAGCGAATCGCTGAGCCGTGTCATCATTCTCGGGCAGATTATTCCGTATCCTCGGGTAACTCTTCCTCCCGCGACCGAAACCCTGTTCGCGGGGTGGAGCGCGATTGAAAGCAGCTCGCTGACGCCGTCCATCAGCGGGCGGGTGTCGGTGTCGAGCGCGCAGATATATTCGGTTCCGATCAGCCGCTCATATTCCCCGAGCGCTGCGCCGAAATCGCCCTCGCCGGTTTTCATAAATCTCGCGATGTCCATCAGCGCGCCGCGCTTTCGCTCTCTGCCCATATATTCCTGCTGGGTCTCCGAAAAGCTGCGCTTTCTGACAACACAGGAAAACCGCCCCTCGGCGACGGAGTTTAACTTCTTAATTACTTCGGCGAGGCTTTCGGTGACCGCTCTGTCCTCCGAAGTTATCGGAACCTGCTCCGGTGCGAGGTCGACAAGCGCGCAGATCAGAATATTTTCTGCGGAGTTGAGACAGTGCAGGCTCAGCAGGCAGTCATAAAGGCGGTAGGCGTCCTCGGGGTCTGTGACCGCCGCCGAAACGACTATCGCGGTCTTTGCGGTTTTTACCTCCTCACACTGAGGGTCAAGGCGCATAAGCCTTGTGATATGCGATTTTTTGGTCAGAATGCGGTCAGAAACCGGCCTCAGCGCCTCGATTGCCGGAAGAATCAGCAGCGCCTCGGCGAGAACGATCGGAACGCCTGCCCAAAGCGCAATCAGCGCCGAGACTGCCGCCCCGCCGAGTATCAAAAGAACCGCGTGTCTGACCGCGCAGCTTTCGGGCCGTCGGCTTTCGCGAATCACCGTCAGATCGCCGATGTCGATCTCGCCGCCGCGGTATTTTTTCAGCAGCTCGCCGCAGAGCTCGATCTCGTCGAGCCCGAACCGAGAAGCGGTCTGATAGATCGCCTCGCGGTACTGAAGGCGGGTTCTTGTGTCGCTTTTTTGATAGGCGGGGTCTTCCGAAAGGCGGACCGAGACCGGATTTATGACGTCGTTTATCCTGACTGCGTCGAGGCCGCTGAGTCCGCTCAAAAGCGTCATATAGCGGATCAGGCTCTTGTCCCAGCCTTTGACGCATTCCGCGATTTTTTCGGTCAGAACATATATCAGCTCAAAGCGCAGGTATTCGGTCTCGCTGCCGTATATCCTGCGCTCGGAGCAGATCTTTCCGAGAATCATTATTATTTCGTCTGTGGTCGGCAGCCTTTCGCCGGAGGCAGAAATGACCGCCTCGGCGAGCTCGAACCTGCCGGGATAATAGACGGTTCGGGGATCGCGGCGCCGGGGGCGCGAGCCTGCCGCGCTGATAAGCGTGTGAAAATTGTCAGCGAAAAACGAGGCCGGTCCGTTTGCCGTCCCTTCTGAGCAAAGCTCGGAATAGACGCGCTTCAGCGTCCTCACCCTCTTCGACATTTTTGCCGCGAGCCGGCTCAGGCTCACAAAATCCGCGCCGGTTTTCTGCATATAAAATCTCCCTTTCGCGCTTGTTTTTGAGAGTAGTTTTTCCAGATCAAGGGGAATTATGCAGACCGACATGCCCGCCCCGTACGCATCAAGTTATGGCAAGCGACTGTAATATTTTGTGATTCCGATATCCGGTTTCTGATTTCTTACCTTTGAAACCATTTTCACTCTTGCATTTTCCGGCGGAATGTGATATACTGCCGGTATGAATTTACGCTTTAAAGGAGCTTCGATATGAAATACGTTGTTCTTCTGTGCGACGGCATGGCCGATTACCCCGTACCCGAGCTAGGCGGCCTGACCCCGATGGCGAAGGCCGATAAACCCTTTACTGATATGCTCGCGAGAAAATCCGAGGTCGGGCTTGTAAAGACCGTCGCCGACGGCTTAAAACCCGGGAGCGACGTCGCCAACCTCTCGGTTCTCGGCTATGACCCCGCGGTCTATTATTCCGGCCGCTCGCCTCTCGAAGCCGGCTCTATCGGTATCGACATGAAGCCGACCGACGTCTCTCTGCGCTGCAATCTCGTAACCCTTTCCGGCGAGGAAAACTACGAAGACAAGACAATGGTCGACTACTGCGCCGGGGATATTTCGACCGCCGACGCGAGGATTTTGGTCGACGCGCTCAAAAAGGAATTTGACAGCGACGAATTTCAGCTCTATGCTGGCGTCAGCTACCGCCACTGCCTGATCTGGAATAACGGCACTCTCGACCTCGGCACCCTCACCCCGCCCCACGACATCACCGGAAAGCCGGTCAGAGGCCATCTCCCGGAGCACCCCAACGCGAAAAAGCTCTATGAAATGATGAAGCGCAGCTACGACGTCCTCAAAAATCATCCGCTCAACCTCGAACGCGAAAAGCGCGGCGAGCGCCCCGCAAACTCGATGTGGTTCTGGGGCGAGGGAGTCAGAAAGCCGCTCGCCGGGTTCAAGGACAAATTCGGCGTCAGCGCTTCGATGATCTCGGCAGTCGACCTTTTAAAGGGAATCGGAAAGTTTTCGGGAATGACCGTCGTCAACGTCGACGGCGCGACCGGGTATCTTGACACCAATTTTGAGGGAAAGGCTCAGGCGGCGATCGACGAGCTGAAGCGCGGGCAGGACTTTGTCTATATCCATGTCGAGGCGCCGGACGAGTGCGGCCACCGCTATGAAATCGAAAACAAGGTCAGGGCGATAGAGATGATCGACAAGAGAATTCTGGCTCCGATTCTCGACGCACTCGAGCAGTTTGACGACTACAAGGTGATGATACTGCCGGATCACCCGACGCCGCTCTCGCTGAGAACTCACACCAACGACCCCGTCCCTTATATGATCTACCACAAAAAGGCAGAGAGAGAGGGAGTCGAGCGGCTTTGCGAGGAATCGGCAAAGGCGACCGGAATCTTTGTCCCGATCGGGCATAAGCTGATCGAGCACTTTATCAAGGACTGAATTTAAGACACAAAACCGGCCTTTTCGGGGAGCTTCTCCGAAAGGGCCGCTGCGGCCAAACCTTTTTGGCTAAAACGGAGGAAGCACCGAAAATGAAAAAGAGGGTTAATCACGGCTTTACGCTCTATGAGCTGCTGATTGTCCTCGGGATCATGTCTTTAATGCTTCTGATCGCGGCTCCGCAGGTCGTTTCGTCGGTCGGCAGCTTTAAGCAGAAAAGCCTCGACGAAACCGCCCGGGAGCTGTTTTTATATGCCGAAAACCGCCTTGCTCACGTTGACTTTCCCGATCCTTCGCCCGACTTTTACACCACCGAAAGCGACCCTCTCGGGCTGATAATCCCGGGGACGGCGGGGAACGCGGTGATCCGGCTTAAAACCGGCTTCGGCGCCGCCGAGGCTGAATCTGCCTATTATTCCGAGGAGCTGTCGGTTTCGGAGCTTTTGGCTGCGGCTGGCGGCGAAAGAGTTTCGGGTCAATACGGCAGCTATATCTCGCAAGGCAGCGGGATAATGCCGCGCGGATTCAGGCTTGTGCCGACAGTTGAGGTCTTCAACGGCGAGGACCTTTATCTGAAAGTCAGCTGCGCCGACATTCCTAACAGGCCGTTTGAGGATTTCGGCGTCGCGCTGACACTCAGCGGAAACGGCGCAGACTACCCCGCTCAGGCCGACAAAATCTTTTTAGAAAACGGCGAGATAATTGCCTATTATCTTCTCGACGATGGCGAAGGGCTGCTTGAAAAAAGCTTCCCCGAGCTTTTAAAATACGAAAAAATCACCGCAAGGGCGGCGATAAGCTGCGAGGGCTTCGGCGAGACCTCAAAACCTGCGTCGGACTCGGCGTCGGTCAGCTTTTCGCCTCTCTTTGAGTCGGTGAGCAAAGAGGATATTTTGGTCTCATGCGCGCGGCATTTCAACAATCTTTCGCTCCTGAGCGGAGATTTCACCGTCCGCCAGACCGCCGACATCGACGGCAGCGGCGGAAGATTCCCCTTTAACCCCGAGCGCAGGGCAAAAATCAGCCTGCTTTCAAGCTTCGGCGGGATATATGACGGCGACGGGCGCTCGATTTCAGACATCGAGCTCTCGGGGAGCGGCGAAGTCGGGCTGTTCGGCGCTCTTGGCGGCGAGGTCAGAAATCTCAATCTCATTAACGTTAAAATCAGTGCCGAAGCAGGTTCAAACGTCGGTGCGTTCTGCGGCAAGGCCGAAAAAAGCGCGGCGATAGTCAACTGCTCCGCCTCGGGAGTCGAAATAACCGCCGAGGGCGGGAATGTCGGCGGGCTCGCGGGGCGGCTCTCGGGCAGGATCGAGCGCTCCTCCGCCGAGACGTTTATCAGATCAAGCGGCGAGGCGGCTGTCGGGGGTCTTGCCGGTTCAGCAGACGGCGGCAGCATTAAATTCAGCCACAGCATGGGCAGCGTTGAGGCAGAGGCGGGCGTGACCGGCGGGATAACCTCGGGCGGCAGCGGCGAGGTGTTCGGCTGCTATTCCGAGCTGAGCTGCGGCTATATCGGCGAGGCGGAATTTTTCGGAGTCTGCGGAGAAATTTCGGCCGAAAGCTCCTACTTCTTGCTTGAAAACTCATGGCTCGACGAAAACAGCCCCGGCGCGCTTGATTCCGCCGAGCTTACGGCGGCCGCGATACCGGGGTTCAGCAAAACCGAGGGCTTCCCCGAGTCGGTGATGTCAAAGGGCAGGCCGAAGCGATTCGGAGAACAAAAGCTCGCCGACCCGAGGGGGCTGATCGGGGTGATAAAGGTCAGCGAAGACGGCGCGGCCGAGCGGCTCTGCCTCTTCGACGCCTATTCAAACGAGCCCGATTTCTGCCCCGGCGAGGGGCTGGAAAGCGGCTACTACTTCGTCAGAAGCAGATATATCTCCGACGGGTGGAGCTTTTCGTCGGACGGCGGCGCGCAGCTCGGCGAGGAGATTGAGACCGAGCGGTTTGTTTTTCAGCGAATCGACGGGCTGAGCGACGGCGAGCGGCTGACGCTTCGGTTCGGCGGCGAGACCCGAGAGGTAATAGTCAGTCTGGAGCCGCCGCCCGAGCAGGAGGCGCGCTATTTCGGCGCAATAGCTGTGGCGTATTATGAATATATATCATTTTTTGATGTTGAAAAGGTTGAATTTATCGACGGAGAATACTACCAAAAGAAATTGCAATTGCGAGATTCCGAAACATTCTTAGAATTTAACGATCAAACGTCTGAATATATTCGTGTAAATCAATTTCAGCCTGACGACATGAGCGACATGGAAATCAGAATTTACGTTGTATCAAATCTTTCTTATGACGGAAGCTGGGAGATAATTCAAAACTTTTCGGATATCAAGGTAAATGATAGCGTTTACTATTATGAAGTTTACCGCACAACATTAGAAACCATTCAATATCGTACAAAGATACCTGTGGATATTATGTATAACGGAAAAAACTATGGTGTTGTATTTAGAATTGAACCACCATCTGGTGATCCAAGATGGGACATTGGTACCGAGGCGCCAAGTAATCAGTCAGCCCCTTAAAGGGGCTGACTGATTTAATAATATTCCGCCTTCAAAGTGACGCTTCCGCGGAAGCTTTCATATCTTACCGCGATGCTGCTGCCGCTTTCGAGCCTGACTTCAAGCTCGCTGAGGCGCAGGCCGCCGAGGTCGTAGGTCTCGACATCGGTGCCGGACTTTATTATCAGCTCGGCGCTGCCGCCGAGGAAAGTTGTGCTGACGCTGAGGCGGATACGGCGCGGGTTGATCGAAACTCCGCCGAAAACGACGTCGGTTCCCGAAACACCGGCGCACGCCGCAGAATATCTGCCGGTGTAGCAGTCGTCGCCGAACTCCCTTTCGCCGATCAGAAACAGCTTGTTTGTCAGCGCCGCCCGCCCTACGAACGAAAGGATTGTGTCATACCAGTCGAGAAGAGTGTCCTTGAGCCCGCTGCCGTCGCCGAAGCTTATCGGGCTCATCTCGCGGATAAAGTCGATCGGCTGGGGGATATGAGCGCGGCAGGAGCTGAGTATCAGCACGAAAACGATCATCAGAATAAAGATATTTTTCATTCCTCTCCCTCCCTGATCGCTCTGTCGGCGAGCCATGCGATCGCGAGGATCGCCGCGATTATTAAAAATACTTTTTTCATTTTTATGCCTCCTTTGCACCGCTGACGATGTTGTAATAGGCGTTTGAGGTTATCTTGTAGACAAGGGTATAGAGCAGCGCGAAGATCGCGAAGCAGCCCGCCGCGACCGCGTAGAACAGCGGAATGTTTCTGAGGTCAAACAGAAGCAGCAGCTTGCTTATTATCGGGAGAGCGAAGCCGAGGTGAACCGCCGCGAGAACGAGCGGCAGGAAGAAGACGGTCAGAAGCTGAGAGTTGATGCTCTTTCTGATCTCGCGCTTCGTCATTCCGACCTTCTGCATTATCCCGAAGCGGGACTGATCTTCATATCCCTCCGAGATCTGCTTATAGTAGATAATCAGCACCGCCGCGAAGATGAAGACCACCGAGAGCATTATCCCGAGGAAGAACAGCCCGCCGTAAAGAGCGGTAAAGTCTCTTCGGTCGTATTCTGCGATACGCGCGGAGCGCGACGAGACCAAAAAGCCGTTGTCTTTGATGTCGAAGCTGTCCTGCAAAAAGCTTCGGCCGTAGGTGATCTGATCGTCGGGAGAAAGGCCGGTGTCAAAGCAGTAGTTCCACATATAATCGAGCATCGGGTCGCCCTGGTAGTTGGCGAGCCTGTCAAGCCCGGCGACCGCGCTTTTCAGGTCAGGGACAAAGAGAAATACCGACGGGAAAATCTGGGTCACCGCCTCGCTGTCAGGGTCAAATTTTTTGATCTGCCCGACGATTTTAAGAGTCTGACCCATATTGAATGAGATCGAATCCCCGTTGAAATTGGTGTGAACGTTATATGCGAGCGCTTCGCCGTCAGAAAGGGTGTAGTCGGTTCCGTAGGTTTGGTTGTAGTCCTCGAGCGGCACAAAGACAAAGCAGGTCAGCCCGTCGTCGATTAGCGCGACGTCGGAGGTGTTGAAAATCGAGACGTCGGTCTCAACGACGCCGTCCTTTAAATACCCGGGGACATAGATTTCGCGGTAGGCGATGACATTCTGAGGGACGACTCCGTGCTCACTGTGATAAGAGTCGAGCGCTGAGCGGAGCTTTGAAATGTTCTCCGGCGATAACCCCTCAAGTCCTTCAAAGCTGTCCATATAGTAGGTCACGGCGACCTCGCGGGGGTCCGACCTTCTGAGCGCGTCGGTGTTGCCGAAATAAAGGCTCGATGTCGATGAGATCATTACAAGCACCATTGTCGCGAGAATGCAGATTGAAGCGAGGCCGGCGCCGTTGCGCTTCATTCTGTAAGCCATCGAGCTGACCGAGACAAAGTGGTTGGGCTTGTAGTAATACCGCCTGCTTTTCTGGAGGATTCGGCAGAACATCACCGAGCCGAAAATCATCAGAAGATATGTTCCGAGAATAACCATCATCACCGCGCCGAAAAAGGTGAATATCGCGGTGATCGCGTTGTTGGTAGTGACCGCGATGTAATATGCCGCGCCGAGGAGCGCGACTCCGGCGATTCCGAAAAGCCAGTTGGCTTTCGGAGGCTTTTCGCCGGTGTTTTCCGATTTAAGAAGGGTCATCGTCGTCGAAAACATTATCTGCCGCACCGAATTTAAGAGCAGCAGCAAAAAGATCACCCCGAAGATATAGACGGTTTTTATCACCGCTTCGGGTGAAAAAGACATCGAGTATTCGATCTCCCCCGAGACGATGTTGACAAGTATCAGCTCGGCGGTCTTTGAAAGGAGTATTCCGACAAAGAGACCTCCGGCGAGCGCCGCCGCGCCGATAATCAGCGTTTCCCAGAACTGGATCTGAGCGAGGTTTCGTTTACTCATTCCGAGTATGCTGTAAAGCCCGAATTCCTTTTTGCGCCGCCTCATCAGAAACGAGTTGGTATAAAACAGGAACAGGCAGCTGAACAGCGCCATCACCCAGCTCCCGAGGCCCATCATCTCCCTTATCATGCCCGAGCCGGGCAGGCTTTCGACCGGCTTGCAGTAGACAAGATATAAAATGATATAATACATCGCGACCATTCCGACGCAGGTCAGAATATAGGGCAGGTAGAGCCTTTTGTTCTTTCTGATGCTCTCAAAGGCGAGCTTCGGATAAAGCAGCTTTTTCATTTGAGCTCACCGCCAGTCGCAACCAGAATAAGGGTGTCGGTGATCCGCTGATAGAATTGCTCGTCGGTGTCCATTCCGCGGTAGAGCTGGTGGAACACCTCGCCGTCCTTGATGAACAGGACTCTTTTCGACGAGCTCGCGGCCTTGACCGAGTGAGTTACCATCAGAATGGTCTGGCCGGTCATATTGACGTCGGCAAAGAGCTTTAAAAGCTCGTCGGTCGAGCGCGAATCGAGCGCGCCGGTCGGCTCGTCGGCCAGAATCAGCTTCGGGTTTGTGATCATCGCCCTCGCGACTGCGGCGCGCTGCTTCTGGCCTCCCGAGATTTCGTAAGGATATTTGTCGAGTATCCCGGGGATACCGAGCTTCGCGGCGATCGGTCTCAGGCGGTCGGTCATCTCGCGATAGGGGCAGCCGGCCAGAACAAGCGGCAGAAAGATGTTGTCGCCGACGGTAAAGGTGTCCAAAAGATTAAATTCCTGGAACACAAAGCCTAAGTTGTCCCGCCGAAACTGCGCGATCGCCGAGTCCTTGATCTTCGCGAGGTCAAGCCCTTCGAGAAGCACCTTCCCGGCTGTCGGGCGGTCGAGCGCCGCGAGAATGTTCAGAAGAGTTGTCTTTCCGGAGCCTGATTCGCCCATTATCGCGACATATTCGCCGCGCTCAACGCTGAAGCTGACATTTTTAAGCGCTTCGACCTTCTGACCGCCGAAGCGCGCGGAATAGACCTTTCTTATTCCGCTGACTTCAAGTATGCTCATAAAATGATTCCTCCCTGTGGATTTCATAATATGATTATAGCGCCGAAGCGCGGCTCTCTCCATTGATTCTGCTTACATTTTGAGCCTCAAATCTTACATTTTTGTAAGATTTCGGCCCGCGGAGCTTCCCGCAGGCCGAAAAGCTATTCCGCCCTCAGCCGGTATTGCCCGAGGTCGATCGAAACAAGCGTCCCTCGGCCGAGCTCTGAGGCGAGAGTTATCTGAGCGCCGAGATTCCGGCAGATTCTCCGGCAAAGATAGAGTCCGAGACCGGTCGCCTTTTTGTCGGTTCTGCCGTTATAGCCGGTATAGCCCTTTTCAAACACTCGCGGAACGTCCTCCGGCGCGATTCCGATCCCGGTGTCCTCGATGCAGAGTATCTTCGGCTTTCGCATATATATTCTGACGCTTCCGGCGCGGGTATATTTAAGTGAGTTTGAAAGGATCTGTTCGATCACAAAAAGCAGCCATTTCTCGTCGGTGACGGTTTTTTCGCCGGTCGGCTCGAAGTCGAGGCTTATTTTCCGGTCGATAAATTCCGAGGCGAATTTTTTTACCGCCTGCCTGATTACCTGGTCGAGCTCGGTTTCACGGAACACATAGTCGTTCGCAGAGGAGTCGAGCCTCAGAAACGCAAGCACCATTCCGACATACTGCTCGATTCTCGAAAGGTCGCCGGACAGCTTACGGGCGGTCGGGCTGTCCTCGTTCTGCAAGGTAAGCTGCATCGAAGCGATCGGCGTCTTGATCTGGTGAGCCCAGACCGTGTAATAGTCGATCATGTCGCGGTAGCTTTTTGAGCTGTTCTCACCGAGTTCCCGAAGCTCGCTCTGAACCGAGCGAATTATCTCCTGATAATCCGCCTCGACAGCCGTTTTCGGCTCGGGCAGGCTGTCGATCAGCTCGGACTGCCGGCCGATCATTCCGCTGAGCTCGCGGTGCTTTTTTGAATCCTCCGCGAAGCCGCAGATCAGCGCGACACCGCCGACCGTTCCGCACACCGCCGCGGGATAGATCACCGCTTTAACCGGCAGCCCGAAGAGCGCAAACGCCCCCGCGAACACCGCGCAGAAGAATATATATGACCCCAAAAGCCACCGCCGCTCATATAAGTACCTGAATAGCTGCTTCATATTTTCGCCTCACTCGATAATATAGCCCACGCCGAATTTGGTCGTGATAAATTCGTCAAGCCCCGCCGCCGCGAGCTTTCTGCGCAGCCGGTTGACGTTGACTGTCAGAGTGTTCTCGTCGATAAAGACGTCGGTCTTCCATAGCCGCTCCATCAGCTTTTCGCGGCTGACCGTCTTTCCCCTGTTTTCCATCAGGCAGAGAAGGATTCTGTATTCGTTCTTTGAAAGCGGGATCGTCTCGCCGTTATAGCTTAGGGTGCCGTCGCCGGTATTTAAAAACGCACCGCGGTGTGAAAGAAGCGGCAGGCTCGCCGAAAAGTCGTAGCTTCGGCGCAGAAGTGCCTGAATCTTCGCGATCAGAACGCTCTGGTCAAACGGCTTTGCAATAAAGTCGTCGCCTCCCATATTCATCGCCATGACGATATTGAGGTTGTCTGAAGCGGACGAGATGAAGATGATCGGAACCTTTGAGAGCTTTCTTATCTCGCCGCACCAATAGTAGCCGCTGAAATAGGGCAGAACGATGTCCATAAGAACGATATGGGGCTTATATTCCGCAAACTCCGAAAGCAGCTCGTGGAGGTTTTCGGCGGTCTTCGCCTCAAAGCCCCACATCTTCGCCGCCTTTTCGATCTCCTCGGCGATTCCGCGGTCATCCTCAACAATAAATATGCGGTACATAAGATCACTCCCGAACAGTAGATGTGTTTATTATACCACTTTGCGCCATAATTGCAAGCGGGTTAACAGACAATCGGGCTTCTCAATCATAAACGATTGATTGCTCGTCCTCTTGGACAAAACCTAGCGTGCATAAAATTCGCGCGCTCCGACAGGAGTGCGCACACATTAACGTATGAGTCAGAGTCTTGGTATAAGCTTTCCATACTATAACAAATTTGCCTCGCGGCGAACGAGGCAAATCATTCTGTATCTTCCGGCCGGTCCCCGCCGCTCATCTTCCAACAAGCTGATAGGACTTGTCGGTGTACTGCATAAATTCGATTTTGTTGCCGTCGGGGTCGTGAGACCACATCTGCCAGGTGTTGTCGATTCCGAGCTCGGGGGCGGTGTCGACCGGAGCGCCGCGGCTTTTCAGCTCGCGCTCGGCTTCAAAAATGTCGTCGACGATCAGCGCGAGGTGCTGGTAGTTAAAGGTGTTCCAGTCGGGTACGCCGGATTTTGACGCGGCGCCGGCGTCAAAAAGCTCCAAAAACAGCCTGTCGCTGACCTTCATATAGACGATCCACTCCCTCTCGGGCGGAAAACGTTTGTCGCCGGAATCGCCGTAGGTCAGAGCGAAGCTGCGGCTGAAGCCGAGAACTTCGGTATAGAATTTCTCCGATTCCTTGACGTCGCGGCAGGTAAAAGCGATATGTCCCAGTTCCTTTACTTTCATAATTATCTCCTTTCGGTGTCTTGGCCGTAGGTTTACATTTTTTAATATATCACAACCCTCTCCGCTTTGCAATACCCTTTGCCTCAAAAGCTGATACATTTTTGATAATTTATAATATAATGTTGAAAACCCGAGCCGGATATGCTAAAATAAATCAGCCGAAATTGATATTTACTTGGATAAAACAGGAGGATTATTATGAAACGGATTTTCAGATCTGCGCTTTGCGCCGTTCTTATGTCGACAATGCTCTGCGGCTGCGCCGAAAAAAGCGAAGGCCCCGCCCCGCTTACCGGCCCTACCGAGGGCTCGCGTGAGATTTTTGTCTCCGCAGACGGGAGCGACACCGACGGCGACGGCAGCGCCGAGAAGCCCTTCGCGACGCTTTCAAAGGCAAAGGAATATGTCAGAGGGCTGGAAAAATCGGGCGGAGACATCGTTGTCGAGATCGGCGACGGATTCTATTCGCTCGGCGAAACTCTGGTATTTGACGAAAACGACTCCGGCACAAAGAACTGCCGCATCTTCTATAAAGCCGCCGAGGGCGCACACCCGGTCATCAGCGGCGGAAAGCTTCTGGAGGGGGAATGGGAGCCCGCCGATGAGGTCAACTGGCTCGGCGACGGCCTGACGGCATATAAAACCCACCTTGAACGCGACGCTAAGCTCAGAGCGATTTATGTCAACGGCGTCCGCGCTTCGATGACGAGAAGAACTGCGACGCCGCTCCGCGCAGAAGGATTCTACTTCGTCACCAAAGGCCAGGGCGACTGGGCATGGATTTCGAGCGAAAACTCGCTCAGGACCGGAAACGTCTTTGCTGCCTCATTCGGGCTGCCGGCCGACACGCCAAATCCTCAGAATATCGAGCTCGAATCCGGGTCTACTTGGGTCAAGGCGACGGTCTGCGCGGCGTCATTAGAGCTGACCGAGGAGGGCGACACAAAGGTCAACTACCAGATGCCCTATGCCGCGATCGCGCAGAATCTCGGCTGGAACACAAACTATAATCCGACCGGAGCAAACGACGTCGTGAACGTCTTCGAGTGGCTAGAGCGCGAAGGGCAGTTCTATTTCGACCAGGAGGGCAGCACGCTTTATTATATCCCCCGCGAGGGCGAGGACATCAACTCCGCCGAGGTGGTCATTCCCGAGCTTGAAAAGCTTGTCGAGATAAGCGGAAGCGAGCCCTTAAAGAAATATGCTCAGTATATCACCTTTGACGGCCTGACCTTCGCCCATTCCGACTGGAACCTCTATGAAGTCGACGGCTCGTTCGGCAACGCGACAACCCAGGGCTGCACCGTTTACACCAAGTTTTCGGATATAATGTGGCACAACGACCTCTATCGTGCATTCGACGTCGCGCCCGCGGCGATCCATGTCTCGACCGCCCACGACATCAATTTCACCGACGGCTGCATCGAGCTGACCGGATATCTCGGCATACACCTCGAAAACGATGTCTATGACTGCGTGATAAACGGCAACCTGATCAAGAGCACCGGCGGCGGAGGAATAACGGTCGGACACCTTCAGCATATCTACGAAAACGACACCGAAAAACAGCGCGTCAGCGAGACAAGCGCAGGCCCCGAGCATGAAAAGTTCCCCTACGGCACCGAAGCAGTTCCGAGGAACATCACAATAACAAACAACTTTCTGCTTGAAAACTGCTATTTCTTCCCCGGCAACTCCCCTATCGCCTCTTTCTTCACCTATAACATGACTGTTGAGCACAACTTTATCTATAAATGCTCTTACAGCGGAATGTCGATAGGCTGGGGCTGGTGCAACTTCGACGGCACCGCCGAATCGCAGCTCCCCGGCCAGCCGACCCAGACCTCGCGCTTCAACCATGTCAACTATAACCGCGTCGAGGAGATCTGCTCGGTTCTCCAGGACGCCGGAGGTATCTATACCCTCGGTCAGCAGGGCAACGACGACTGGACCGAAAAGACAGAAATGACCTATAACTATATCAACTGCTTCCGCGCGCCGACCGCAGCGAACGGTTCGAGAATGGTAAACGGCTTCCACCCCGACGAGGGCTCGGCATTTATTCTCTTCGACCACAACGTCGTCACAAACGTGATCAGAAACGTCTATGAGCTCAACGAGTGGATGCGCAAACACGACTGCACCGTTACCAACGGCTTCTCGAACACCGACCACTCCGAAACGACCGCCCCGAACTGCACTCTTGAGCAGTATGTCAACGCCGACTATATCTGGCCGGTCGAGGGATATGAGATTGTTCTCTATTCCGGCCTCGAGGACGAATATGTCAGAATGGTTCCGAGCGATATAATGCCCGACGACTATTATGAGCTCGCGGCGAATGTCTCGGTAAGATGCGGCGAGGAGCTCAGCCGCCGAGGGCTTCTCTCGGCCGAGGACACTGTCTGGCTCGCGCCCGCCGGAACGACCGAATTTGCCGAAGGCGAGACGATGACCTGCGCCGCCGGCGACGCGAAGACGATTACCGTCCCAGCAACGCCGGGAGAATATAAGCTCTATATCGTTTACGCCGACGGAAGCTGCTCCGGCGAGGGAACGTTTACGGTTTATGCGGAGTGAGAATCGAGAATTTATACGAGCTTTTTAAAAATCCTCCCCTTCCCGTTTCGGGAGGGAGAGGATTTTCTTTATGTAATATTTAGGAGATATTCACAGAGAATCCGTCAGGTACGGCAAAAAATCACCAACCCATTACCTCTTTGATCTTTCCTGCGAGCTTATCGGCGGCCTTTGAGTGGGTCGCCTCGGTCGGGTGCCAGTCGGCGGCGATTCCGTCCGCCTCGGACTGATTGTCAAACTCAAAGTAATAGACATTTTCGTCGCCGGTCTCGTCTTTATAGGCGTTGACGACCTTAATCACGTCCCCGCAGAGATCCTTGCCCATGATTCCGAGGGCGCAGATAACCGTCGCGCCGGGGTTGTCCTTTCTGACCGTTTTCAGGAAATTAACATATTCGTTCCGATATTCCTCGCGGCGGTCCTCCTTATTCTGGCAATAGCTCGCGTCGTTGGTGCCGAGGTTGATTACGACAACATCGGGCTGGCGCTCAAACCTCCAGTCTATTTCGGAGGGCTTGAAATCGCCGTTTGAGCTCCAGGAATAGCCGAGCTTTTCGTAATACTGCGGAAGCGCCTGTTCCGAGACCTTTCGGCTGCCGTCGCTGTATCCCGAGATTATTCCGTAGCCGCTGTATGACACCATGCTGTAATCGGAGCCGAGAAGCTCGGCGGTCTTATAGGCATAAGCCTTGGTAACGTCTTCGGTTTTGGTGGAGAAATGGTGGTTGCGGTCCTCGTCGTCGACGCCGTAGCCGCAGGTGATCGAGTCTCCGACAAATTCGATGAAGTGCTCATTCTCCGCCGCGGGGGCCTCGCCGTGTCCGTCGATCGAAATATCGGTTATCGAAAGGGTCGACATCGGCGATTCCGAGAGCTTGACGATCTTTACATCGACAGTCTGCTCAGAGGAGCTGTCGAGGACCTCAAAGGTCTCGGTTTCGCTGTCGATCATCTCGTCGACTACCCTTTCGCCGTTGAGATATATCGCGAGGCGGGACTGGTTGTCGGCCTGAGAGCTGTTTGTCGCGGTCGAGTCGCCGGCTACGGTGACGGTGCAGCGGGTGCCGGTGAATGTGAACTCGGCGCCGGTGCCGGAAAGCGCGCAGTAGATCCTGCCGCCGTCGAAATAGGCGCGGCCGAGCGGCTTAAAATTCTTTTCGCTTAAATCAAGAGATCTCATTCCCTCTCCTCCGGTTTCCCCCGCGCAGGCCGCAAGCGACGCAGACATCAAAAGCGCAAGACCCAGCGCGAGCAGTTTTTTCAGTTTCAATTTGATTACCCCTTTCGGTTTACTGATTTAATGATAACACAAACGTAATTATTTGTCAATATCTGTGGGAGGGGTGGGGAAAATTGAGGAATGGAAGCTTGGGGCGCTATAAAGTGCACCCTGACCTTCAACTCCGTGCTCAGCAAATATCCCCTACCTTTCTCCGCCCCTCCCCCGTATGCGAATAAATCAACCGTCTGAGTGGGAAGATTGCCCAAAACGCAACGGCTTTCGTCAGCCGATATTGTGTAAATATAGGTTTGACAAGGCTGTTTTTTCATGGTATAGTAATAAATGCGCTGCATTTGAATTATATGGGGCGCGTCTGTATTGTTAATTATTTATCAAGGATGTTATAGATATGAGTTCAGTTTCACAGTCGCTTAAAACATTTTTCTCGCCGAAGGATATGTCTGTCGGCAGCCCGGCGGTCAGAATCGCCGAGTTCGCAATTCCGATGCTGATCGGAAACATCGCCCAGCAGCTTTATAACACCGTCGACACCATCGTCGTCGGCAAATACGTCGGAGACGGCGCAATCGCGGCGGTCGGCGGCGCGGGCCCTGTTTTAAACCTGATGTTCGCCCTGCTGATCGGCCTTTCGACCGGCGTCGGGATTCTTGTTTCGCAATATTTCGGCGCGAACGACCGCGAAAACCTCTCGACGACTATCTGCAACGCAATAACCCTTTCTGCGATCGGCTCGGTAATCATAATGATAATCGGCAGCCTGATCACGACGCCGTTTCTCAAAATACTGGATACCCCCGAGGGCGACATCTTCCGCTGGAGCTCAGATTATCTGACAGTCTGCTTCCTCGGAATTATCGGCACCTTCTATTACAATATCCTCTCGGGAATCCTCCGCGGAATGGGCGACTCGGTCTCGGCCCTCGGCTTTTTGCTCATCTCCGCGACGCTCAATATCGGCCTTGACCTTCTTTTTGTCGCAGTCTTCGGGCTGGAGGTCTTCGGCGTCGCCCTCGCAACCGTGATTTCTCAGGCAATCTCTGCAATCTGCTGCTACATAAAAATGCTCCATATGCGCGAAGTCTTTGACATTAAGCCGAAATATTTCAAGCTCACCGGCCTTGCGGTTCAGACCCTCCGCCTCGGCATTCCATCGGGACTCACTCAGGCGATCTTCTCGTTCGCGATGCTCGCCGTTCAGAGGCTCACCAACTCCTTCGGCGACGCGGTAATGGCCGCAAACGTCGTTGTAATGCGTGTCGACGGCTTCGCGATGATGCCGAACTTCTCCTTCGGCCAGGCGATGACGATGTACACCGGCCAGAATGTCGGCGCGAAAAAATATGACCGCTTAAAGCCCGGAACGGTTCAGGGAACGGCGATGGCGGTCGGAACCTCAGCGTTCTTCCTCGCGCTGATACTTATCTTCGGACATCAGCTTATGTGGCTCTTTACCGACACCGCCGAGCTGGTCGAGATGAGCTACGGAATGATGTGCATACTCGCGGCCGGATATCTCGCGATGGGCGTCACTCAGTCGCTCGCCGGAGTTATGCGCGGCGCCGGCGACACGATGACCCCGATGTGGATCTCGCTTCTGACTACAATCGTTCTCAGAGTCCCGATCGCCTACGGAATCGCATTCCTCACCCGCTCGCCCGAGCTTCCTCTCGGCAACTACCGCTGCATTCCGATCTCGCTGTTGATCTCTTGGATAATCGGCACGCTCCTTCATCTCATCGCTTTCAAGGCGGGAAAATGGAGAAAGAATCTCACCGAATACGGTGTGAAATAATGATATTAAAGCGCAGGGCAAAAGCTCTGCGCTTGATTTTTGCGGAGGAGCATAAATAAGCGGAGGGTGAATCGGGCATAGTGAAAACTATCACGTTAAGGTGCGCGCACTTCTGTCGTAGCGCGTTAATTTTATGCACGCGGGATTTTGTCCAAGAGGACGAGCGGGCGGGCGTTTATGCCCGCGAAGTCCGATTGGATACAAAACCAGCTTGCATTGCAGCCTTTTGGAAAAGGCTCGATCGAAAACTTTTAATTGATCGAATGTGCTCTGTTTGTTCATTTTGAAACTCTAACATAAATTCAGGCCGCCTCGAAAGAAGCGGTCTTATGTTATTCGTCCTTAATCCATTCTCCGGCGGCCTGAGTTTTTCTGAACTCCGACGGGGTGATTCCGGTCTGAGCCTTGAACTGGCGCATAAAGCTGTAACAGCAATTGTAGCCGCACTTTCCGGCGATCTCCGAGATCTGCATATTTGTCGCCAAAAGCAGCTTTTTCGCGTATCCGATGCGGCTGTTGACAATGTCCTTCATCACGCTGGTGCCGAACGCCTTTTTATAGAGATGCTCCAGCCCCGAGACGCTCATTCCGACCTCTTTCGCGATCACCGCGACTGCCGGAAGCTCCGCCGGGTCGCGATAAATCCTCGAGCGGAGATTCGCGAGCTCGGTTCTTCGGTCTGCCGCCGGGCTTGCCTCATTAGACGACTTTTTCATCACGATCCTCGAGACCCTCTTGAAAAAGATGTCGGTAAAGAGAAGGACTATTTCGTCGTGATAGCTGTCGGCGCTGTAAAATTCGATCGTCATTTCGTAGATCATCGAGGAGAGCTGGTCGACCGCTCCGAGATATATCGGCAGGTCGGCGTGGATACCCATATCCGCGAGCATTTCGATGTCTTCGGCGGTCATATTGAAATAGAACCAGTCGTCGACATATCCCTCGCCGTCCGGCCCGCGATAATAACAGGGGGTATGAGGCGAGATCATTATTGCACTTCCTGCCCTGATCAGGTATTTTTCTCCGTTGATCGTCATGTCGACAGGCGCCTTTGCGAGAACAAAGAGCCATGCTCCCGGCCCGTTAGGGTGGTCGATATAATATTCGGGCGGGTGGTTGTGGTTATAGCCGATAGAGCCTACTCTGATCATAGCTTGTCTCCTTTATGATCCTGCTGACGCGCCCGCTTCCTCTCCGCCCAGCTTTTCAGCGACGGAATTATCGGCGGCGAGATGTTTTCGGGCAGGCTGTCAAACCGAAAGAACCTAAGCTCCTCGACCTCGCCCTTCTGCGGCCTCAGCTCGCCCTCGTATTCGCGGCAGATATAGACGATCTCGACATTCGAGACCTCGTCGCCGTTGGGATAGACATAGTGTGTCTCGGGGCCGGAGAATATTCCGAAAAGCTCGAGCGATTTCGCTCTCAGGCCGGTTTCTTCAAACAGCTCGCGCGCCGCCGCGTCCTCGACTCTCTCGTCCAACTCGACCGAGCCGCCGCAGTGTCCCCAGCAGCCGTTGTCGCTTCTGAGCTGCAAAAGCGCCTCGCCCTTTTCATTCTCAACGATAACGCTCGCCCCGACCTGAATCAGCGGGCGGCGGCCGACGGTCTTTCTAAGGTCTGAAATATAGCCCGACATAGGGGCTCACCTCACAGACATAATTTAGCTTTTACTAAGATTATAACCGCCTTAGCCTGATATGTCAAGCATTATTATTGAACTATTCTGAGATTTTAGCGGTTTGTCAGAATGAACAGACCTCGAAAAATTTTTTGTGCAAATTGGCTTAAATCACTTGAAATTCCCCGACAGAGGGTATATAATGCAATTTCGGAGATGTGTTCCGAAACGGATACACCAAAAATCCGATTTTTGTATTTCAAAGAAAACGCGCAGCCTCTGCGCTTCTGAATTTTAAAACACATAACTTGCGCCGGACTTCGGCGCGGAATCGAGGATCAAAATGCTGATACTTATTCAGATTTCAATATGCCTGATCGGCGGCCTGATGATGTCGCGAATCGCGAAGCTTTTAAATCTCCCCGCAGTTACCGCCTATCTGGTCGCGGGGCTTCTTCTCGGGCCGTTCTGCATCGGTGCGCTCGGTATTTCGGGCGTCGGCTTCAACACTCTCGGCGAGGTCGAGTCTTTAGACCTGATCAGCCAGGCCGCGCTCGGCTTCATCGCCTTTACGATCGGCAACGAGTTCCGGCTCGCTCAGCTAAAGCAGATGGGCGCTAAGGCGATAGTTATCGGAATTTTGCAGGCGGTGATCACGACCATGATAGTCGACATCGCCCTGCTGATTCTGCACTTCATCAACCCGGCGCTCATCTCCGTCTCCTCGGCAATAACTCTCGGAGCGATTGCCGCCGCGACTGCCCCCGCCGCGACCCTGATGGTCGTCAGGCAGTATAAGGCCGACGGCCCGATGACAAAGCTGCTGCTTCTCGTCGTCGCAATCGACGATGCGGTCGGTTTGGTGCTCTTCTCGGCCTCATTCGGAATCGCGCGGGTGATCGAGAGCGGCGAAATCAGCCTTGTGACGATAATCGTCGAGCCGATAATCGAAATTATCCTCTCAATCCTCCTCGGCTCGGTCGTCGGGCTAGGGCTTTTCGGAATCGAAAAATTCTTCCATTCCCGCAGCAAGCGCCTCTCGATTTCGATCGCGTTCGTTTTCCTGACTATCGGCCTCTCTATGATCGAATTTGAGCTCGGCGGAATCCACTTCGGGTTCAGCCTGCTGCTTGTCTGCATGATGTGCGGCACGGTTTTCTGCAACGTCTGCGACTTCTCGGAGGAGCTTATGGGCAGGATCGACGGCTGGACGGCGCCGCTGTTTGTTCTGTTCTTTGTGCTCTCGGGTGCCGAGCTCGACCTCGAGATACTCTCAAACCCGCTTGTCCTTCTGATCGGCGCGGTATATATCGTCTTCCGCTCGCTCGGCAAGTATTTCGGCGCATATTCTAGCTGCGCGATGACAAAGTGTTCCAAAACGATCCGCAATAATCTCGGCATAACCCTTCTCCCGCAGGCGGGCGTCGCCCTCGGAATGGCTCTGACCGTCCAACAGCTCACCGACGGCCACACCGTCAGAAATGTCGTTCTCTTCTCGGTGCTTGTTTATGAGCTCGTCGGCCCGGCGCTGACAAAGCGCGCTCTGATCTCCGCCGGAGAAATTTCCCCCGAGGGCAAGACCAGCGCCAGAACGCCGAACAACCCCGTTCTGAAGATCTTCCACATAGGGGAAACGAAGAAAGAGGGTTAACAAATCTTCGTTATAATCATAGTAGATAAAATCCGCCCCCTCTGGCTTTCGGCCGGAGGGGGCGTTCTACGCTCTATTTTTTAATCGGTAATTATCAGGCTGGCGGCCTCTTTCTGGCTGACCTCACCCATTCCGGTGTTATAGGTCTGCTTCGGGCCGATAAGCGAGGTCTTGATGTTTTCGTCCGGCGAAAGAATGACGAACTTTTGCAGAACGAGGTTCTGATCCATTCCCCAGACTCTGAGGGTGTGCTCGCCCTTTTTCAGAGTCAGTGCAAGCTCTGCGGTTCTGCCGCCCTGCTCGATAGTCGAATACCAGCCGCCGCTGACGAACGAGACATATCCCTCGCCCTGGACATTGACGACATTTATATCCTCCGAGTCGATCTGGAAGCCCGCGTTGAGGTGGGTTCCGTCGTCGAACGAAACGTTGTTGCCCTGACCCGCGTAGATCACGAGCTTATACTCACCGTCCTCAGGAACGCAGAAATTATAGTCGATCCACGGACCCTGACCCTGCTTGAACGGCTTTGAATAGCTCTCGAGCATCTTTATCGAGGTCTTCTGCTTGCCGTAGCCGTTGAGAACAGTCCAGCTTATTCCGTCGGCCGAGCCCTTGTCGGCATATTGGTCGGCGTTCATCGCGATCACTCCGTTTGACGGATAGTGCGTCATCGGGAGCTTTGAATCGGTGTCGATCACCTTTGCGTTTACCGTCACGTTGACGGTTCTGTCGCCTGCGGAAACAACTATTGTGCCGGTGGCGTCGCCGGTTATCTTATCCCAGTCGACCGAGACGGCAAAGCTCGCGCCGACAAGATATTCGCCGCTTCTGTCGCCGTCGATGATTATAAAGTCGTCGTCGCAGGAGACTGTGTATTCAACCGGCTGATTTCCTCCGTTTGTGAGGTTGACGACATAAGCCTGCTTCTCGGTCGACTCGAAATCGGGGAGCACGGCGTTTCCGGCCTTGAAGCCTCTTCTCTCGGTGGGAATGTCGAGAACCATCAGCGCGCCGTCTTCCGGCTCGACCCTCTGGGGAACGATGCGCGCCGCCGATTCTCCGTTCCAGCTCGAATAATTCATGTGTGCCTGAGCGGTCACGCTGCCGAGGATCGGGTCGTTGTATTTCTTGCAGTAATCCGGCGAGGTGATCATCATTCCGTGCCACTTATTGAGGCCGTTGAGGTCTTCGCCGAGAGAGGAATAAGCCTCGGTCAGCTCCTCGTCATAAGCGAGATATTCCTCGACAAGGTCGGCATAGCTGTTTGCAAGAGTTGTTCTTCTTGAAGCATAAATTGTGTTTATGCCGCTCATTATCTGTATCCTCGCGACATTCGCCGAAGCGACCGCGGGGTAATAGACGAGCTGATAGAAGGGAATATAGCACTCCGAATCCTCGCCGATCTTGGCCTTTAAGTCTTCGGCTCTTTCGATAATGCTGTCGATAAGCTCGAGCATTTCGGCGGCCTCGTTATAGTGCAGAACGCTGTAACTGCAATCGCCGGAGCTTTTAAGCGTCTCGGGCTTGCAGTTTCCGTTGATCCAGGTGTAGTCGAAGAGAAGGTCGGCGAGCGTCTTTATATCGTCGTCGGTTATTGCCGGCTCGGCGGCAAACTGCTGCTCTGACCACTTGATGAGATAATCGTCGCAGTTGTTGGGGTTAGAGGTGCCGTATTTTTCAAAGTCATAAGCGAGGTCCATAAAGTAACTTATCGGCAGCTCCATCGGTCTGAGGTCGCCGACGTTGACAATCCATGCGTCGTCGACGCCGTATTCATAGGCAGTGGTGAGGTTCTCCCAGGTCCTTTGAAGCGGCATTGTGTTTATCCACATCGAGGTCTTCGGGCTTCCGACATAGTCGAAGTGGTAATAAAGCCCCCAGTTGAACTTTTCCTTTTCGTCGAGCTCGGGGAGAGTCCTCAGATATCCGTTGTTGTCCTCGCAGAGCATTACGATCCGGTTGGTGTCGGCGCCCAAAAGCTCCTTGACGTCGGGGTCGTCGCGCAGTCCCTTTCCGAGAGCGGCCTTGGGGTCGTTTCTCGAACCGCCGTACCAGCAGTTCTCGACCTCTTTATAAATCGCGATCAGAGACGGGTTGTCCTCAAGCCCGTGTTCCTTTAAAATCTTGCTCTGAGCTCTCAGAACCTTCTTCAGAAGCTCGATGTTTTCCTCGGTTGTAAGGGTGTTGCCCGAAGCGTCGACCAGCGCCGAGTCGTTTTCGCCTCTCATTCCGATCGTGAACAGATTGTCAAAGCTGCCGTTGCGGTAAATAGCGTCGCTCCAGAAGGATTCGAGGTTGTTCGGGTTCAGCAAATAATTCCAGACCTTCTGGTCGTTTGCGTTCGCAATATCGGGGTCTCTGTAAGTTATGCTCGAACCCCAGTAGCCCTGGAGCGCTCCCCACTCCCCGCCGCTTCTCGCCATCGGCTCGTGGTGAGATGCGCCGACGGTTATTCCGTATCTGTCGGCCAGAACGGCGTTGGCGAGCGTCATTGGGTATTCTCCCGGGCCGAGCACCAGGCTGTGGTCGGCGTTGATATTTGTCGCCGGCATATTGTCGGGCGCGTTTTCGTTTCCGGGCTGGTCGCAATACATCAGCCCGCCGAGCTTATAGTGATACTCCTTTTCGAGCTCGGCAAATTTGCCGGTCACTCCCTCCATTCCGTCGTTGGAGAAGTTGTTTGACCACATCGCCGGCCACATATAGTTACCCTTTAATCTCAGAATAAGCTCAAAGAGTTTGTCGTAGAACATATAGTTCAGGCCGCCGAAATGGCTGTCGGCAAAGCCGTTGAGACAGGGGTTCTCGTCGTTCATGAATATTCCCCTGAAGTTTACCGACGGCCTTTTCGACACCGTTTCGAGCTCCATCGCGGTCGCGGTCAGACTGCCGAGCGGCTCGGGCTTAACGTCGCCCCACCAAATCCACGGGCTGACGCCGAAAATGTCCTGAGTAATGTGAAACAGGCCGTAGATCGCGCCGCGCTTGTCCGCGCCGGCGACGACAACCTTTGTTTTGTCCCCCTCGGAGACGACCTTGATCTCATATCTCTCCCAGTTTTCGGACTTGAAGCTTCCGCCGCTCGGGGCGATCTCCCAGTCGAGATTCAGCGACGAGATCATCTCGTCGTCGACGACTCCGGCCATTATGTAGACGCCGCTCTGGGGCTCGCTCTCGACTATCTCGGGCCGCGAGCCGACAAGTGCCTCAAAGTCGCCCGCGACCGATTCGGCGACAAGGGATAATCCGTCGTATGCCGAACCCTTTGAATCGATATATATCGGCGCGGCGCTATCAGGCGTCGCCAATATGACCTCAGGTGTGTTATCAACCGGCTGCATATAGGTTGCCTCCGCCTTAAAAATAATTTCCTGCCCGTCAAAGCTCACACGACAGCTCAGCTCTTCGGTTGCTGTTTCGTCGGCAAAAGCAGTCAGAGAAGGCGCCAGAGAGGTCAGCAAAACCGCAAGACACACAGCAGCCGCGGCGGCACCTTTTCCCTTTTTCCCGATCTTTATCACGACCGCGGCTATCACTATGACCCCGACAATTGTTGTCGTAACGATAATTATCGGCCAGGACGCTCCGGATTTTGAATAAACCGCCTTGAGCGCAGTTCTGTCGCCTCTCATCAGATCGACTGTGACGCTCTGAGAGTCTTTGTCGGCGAGCTTATAGCCCTTCGGGAGATTTTCAGGCTGAATATGAGCGAGGGTCAGGTCCTTTATGTCCATATAACCGGTATTCTCGGCCGTCAGTGTAATAATAATGTCCTCTCCGCTTTCATAAACCTGCTTGTCCGGCTCTAAAGAAAGCTCCAGCCCCTCATAGGCCGACGCGGAAGCGGTTACCGAAAGCGCGAATGCTGCGGCGAGCGCCAGCAGCACGCAAAAAAGCTTTTTCATTATTGACCTCCTATAATATATGTTCCTGATTACAGGCTTTATTATACACTAAAGCGGAGAGGTTTTCAATGTGATATTCTAACCGAAAACTGGTAAAAAGGCAGGAAATGCGGAGCAGATTTTGCTCAGAAAAGATAGAGAGCATCGTGGGAAATCATCTATAAGAACAACTTCTTTAATAAATTTTCAAATTCCGTTCACACTTCAAACCGTTCAATCATATTTCCGTCATCGCGATAATAGGTCAACTCATCGCCGCAGTTTGAAACGGTGATCCAGTCATCGCCGTAACGTTTGACCTTTTCAATTTTTCTATCACAGCTCGCGAAGTCAATGCCGTTCTCGCCGGACGGCGGGCTGACTTTATTGAACGGCTCGTTGAGCCACGAAAAGCTTACAGTAAATTTCGCACTGTCGTCGCCCAAGTGCCTGATCCTGAAATATTGCTTTCCTATGCAGGCGCCCAACTCAAACGCATCGGCGGCGGTTACTCCGCAATAGATATTCTCTTGCTGCTGCGGCTCTAAGTGGAAGAAATACTCCATTCCGTTCAGATATACACAGGCCAATATCTGACCATAACGGCAGTAAAACTTTGTTCCGGTCCGCCATTTTCTCAGGCAGGTCTTAAAGCCCGCCTCCGGCACGGTCGGCAGCTGATTCTTGCCGCGATCCGCCAAAAATGTCTCGACACGTCTCATGCCGTCAAGCTGCTTTCGGTCGAATTTGCGGCCGGTGATATCTTCTGCGTCATAATTCGCAGTCATCTTTCCGCTGCCGTCCCAATAGGCATAGCTTGCCTTTTTGTCTTTGAGCGCATAAGCCACGGCTGCGCGCAGAGTCTTGTTTTGCAGCATTCCTTCGTAAAGCTCGGCGCAGAGTGTATCGCCGCGTTCAAGATAAACAAGGGCGATTTTCTCGGTTTCGACTATCAGAACGTCCTTTTTGCGGTAGACGCCGCAGACAAAGCGGTCAAAGTCAGCGTCAAACGTTGATATGCCGTCAGAGAGAATGGAATCGGTCGTGACTCCGCAGATACGCGCCATTTTCACGATCTTCGAGATTTCCGGCAGCGCGAGGTCAAGCTCCCAGCGCGAAACGGTTTGCCGTGTCGAGCCGAACAGCTCTCCGAACTCCTCTTGTGAAAGCCCCATGTGAGCTCTGAGTTCTAAAATCCTGTTTCCAAGTGTCATTACGCTCGCTCCTTCAAAATATTTATTTTACCGCGGTGACTCCAGTATAGCATATCAGGGCTTCGCAAGTCCACCTCATCGGCGCGGAACTTTGTCAACTGGGGTGTGACGGGGTGCGATATTCTAACCTAAAACCGGTAAAAAGGCAGGAAATGCGGCGCAGATTCTGCTCAGAAAAGATAGAGGGCGTTGTTGGGGAAATCGAGAAGCGAGAGCTGCTTTGATAAAATCTGATAGCCGATAAGTCCGTCGACGCCATGAGTGGTGCGAATTTGAGATATGTCGGTTGAAACGGCTTCGATATTCCGATAACTGTGCGAGCCGACTTTGATTTCGGGAATAACGCAGTTTTTCGGAAAATCGTCAAAAGGCTCGACGGAGATTTTGTCGGTGAGATCTTCAGAGATCAGGCAGCACTCGGCTCCGGTGTCGAGGATAAAGCGGTGAGGTCCGTCGGAAAATTCAATGTCAACCGTTGGCAAGGCTCCGGCAAAAAGCGGAAGCTTTTCGGCACCGTCGGTGCAGATATCCGGCTCGACGGTTATAACCGATCTTTCGTAGTCCAAAAGAATCGGCAGATTTTCAAATATCTCGATTCCGACAGAGCCGAGAAAGCGGATATCCGGCTCGGACTCCCTCAGGGCGTTTTCAACATAGGACATATCCAACAGCACTACCGGCAGGTTGGATAGACTGATGCTTCCGAAAGAAAGCTCGTGAATTTCAGCTTTAAAAGCGCTGACGTTCTTAGGGCTTTCGTCAAATATGCCGGCGCTGATCTCCTCGCCTTCGATTTCCGGAAAATAATTTTTGTTGAGCGTTGTCTGCATTGCGCCGGTGTCTAAGACAAAGAAGCCCTCGACTCCGTCCGCCCGCGCGGGTATAAGCATGATGCCTGTTACAAGCTTAAATTTGATTTCTTTCATGATTTTACCTCCTTGAAATTATAAGACGCTCGCTTTCGCAAAAGCCTAAATAAAACAGCAGCCGCGTTTTCTCTGCTTCACAGTCTGAAGTATATCAGAGAAAATGCGGCATTTCCATATCGCCCTATGTATAATTTCAACTTACATCATTTGTTAAGTTTTATCCTCAATTAAAAATCATAACCTGATCGCGGCTGTCTTTTTCGCGCACCGCGTCTGCATTTAGCGCTTTCGGATTATCCATATATTCCAAATATTCCTGCGCGATGTCCGCCATCTGGGTTTTTCCGATAAGCCTCATATAGGGTATCAGCGCCTCTATGCGCGCACGGCATTCATCCGGTTTTCCCATTCCGTCCAAAATCTGCGCGATCCCGAATTCGATTTCGGGCAGCATAAACTGCTCGGTTCCTCTAATACTGAGCTCCTCCGCCTTCTTTGCGTATATCAACGCCTCGTCATAGCGATTTTCACTTGACAGGTACTGGCTTAAATTATGTGCGAGATTGATCCGGAAAGTATTAAATTCCGAAAGGCGGCTTTTGTTTCTGTCGAGCGCAAACATAACCTCTTCACCCAGACGAATGGCTTCTAAAACCTTTCCGTCCGAATGCTTTGCGCTCGTCAGCATGACGAGAATATTGACCTCAGTCGGAGAAAACAGCTCTCCGCGGCAGTCATTAAGGTCGATATTTGGCTTTGTCAGGCGCAGAGCGTTTTCCAGTTCCGTTTCAATTCTCTCGTCGGCAGTGCCGTCCTTAATACTGATCGCCGCAAAAAGCATTTTTGCATATTGAAGACCTGCGGAGTCCATTTCTTTTTCGGAAAGCTCCTGCAAAGCCGCTCTCGCCGCTTCGAGGTCGCCGGATGAAATCTGCGCCTCGATTTCGTCCAAAGAACGGCGCAGAGCCGCCTGACATTCGTTTTCATAATAGATATTGCAGAGCTGATAAGTCCCGGTGCCGAGGCGCTCAAGAAGCTTTTCCAAAACCTTGCCCGATGGCATCTGATTCCCGTTTTCAATACGAGAGACCGATATTGGCGAGCAAATGCCGTCTGCAAGCGCTTCCTGCGTCAACCCCGCTTTCTTCCGTAAATTGTAAATGATCTCTCCTAAAGTGTTTGTTCCCATGAAATAATCCGTCCTTTCCGGGCAGCGCGCGGTATGATTTGAAATTATCATATCACATTCTGCACGAGGGTGCAAGGAGTTTATCGGTAAAAGTGAAGCGTAAAGGGTTCAAATGCAACGCAAATTTTCTGCATAATCTCTCATTTTCGGCAAATAATACAAGCACCGATAAATCACGGGGCATTATGCTCACAGAAATACAGGAGGCTATCATGAAAGCAACAGGAATAGTCAGGAGAATTGACGATTATGTTATAATAGGACAAAGTCAGAAAAGCGCGATAACAGGGCGTTTGACGGTTTTGACCAACCATAATCG
>CANQJB010000007.1 GCA_947624155.1 uncultured Clostridia bacterium | reverse complement strand
ATCGAGGTTTTCGCCCTCTATTAAAAGCTGTGTGTCATATCTGTATTCGGTTTCGTTCATGACGATCTTCCTTTCTTGTTGGTGTGGTGATATTATACCACTTTTTGGGGGAGAAATCAAGGGGATACGGGACGGAGGTTTAAAAGCATTAAAAGGAAAGTTTTCAGTCACCCAAAAACCATCGCTCGGCTTAAAACCGAGCGATGATTTTTAATCAAATATTATGTCTGCGGCGGGTTCGAGCGCTCTTGTCTCATAGAGCTCGATAAGGCCGCTGTCACTGAGCTTTGAAAGCTCGCGGTCAAACGGGAGCTTCGCTAGAACCTTTGTGCTGAACTTATCGGCGATTTCGTCGGCTCTGCTCGGGCCGAAGATCTCATGCTTCGCGCCGCAGTCGGGGCAAAGGAAATAGCTCATATTCTCGACGATTCCGAGAACAGGAATTTCCATCAGCTTTGCCATATTTACCGCCTTCGAGACGATCATCTCGACAAGCTCCTGCGGCGAGGTCACAACAACGATGCCGTCAAGCCTTATCGACTGGAAAACGGTCAGCGGAACGTCGCCGGTTCCGGGAGGCATATCGACGAACATATAGTCGACGTCGTCCCAGATAACTTCGTTCCAGAACTGTTTGACGACCCCCGCGATTATCGGCCCGCGCCAGACAACCGGCTGGGTCTCGTCTTCAAGAAGGAGGTTCACCGACATTATCTTTATTCCGGTCTTTGTCAGAACCGGCAGAAGAGCGTCGCCGGTCGAGGATGCCTTTGTTTTTATTCCGAAAGCCTTCGGGATCGACGGGCCGGTTACGTCGGCGTCGAGGATCGCGGCGTTGAGACCGCGCCTCTGAGCCTCGACGGCGAGCATCGAGGTGACGAGAGATTTTCCGACGCCGCCCTTGCCGCTGACGATTCCGATTACCTTTTTGATATGGCTCATTTCGTGCGGCTCAACATGAAAATCCTGCGGAGCGGTGCGCGATGAGCAGTTCTGCTCGCAGCTTGAGCAGTCGTGGTTGCAGCTTGACATTAAATTCTATCTCCTTTATTCCTGATTTTCGGTGTTATCTGCATCTCCGCCGTCGGTCTCAGAGTTCTCGGGGAGAACGTTTTCGGGCGAGCCCGCAGGCTGAGGCGAAATGCTTCCTGTCCCCTGCTGATAGAGGAAGGTAACGATCCAGCCGTCGATATTGTTGCCCGAGATCTCATAAGGATACATCTCGTTGCTTGTGGAGTTGGGGTCTTTATCCTTAAGCGGGATATAGATGTTTGTCGTTTCGCCGGTCATCGGGACATAATAGATCATATAGATCGAACCGTCGTCGGTCTCGACCTGCAAAAAGTCGGGCTTTTCGGGGCTGAGGCTGCTGTTGCTGATCGTATAGTTCTTGATGAAGTTGATGTATTCCTCGAGGCAGTAGTCGTAATTGTGCATTACGGTTGCGTGGGGAACGCCGACATATCTGAAGTGCCACGGCTCGTTGTCGATCAGGGTGAGCTGTTCCTTTCCGGCAGGATAGCGGTTGATGAAGCCGTATTTATAGCAGTTCTCGTTTATCCAGGCATAGTCGCCGGTTCCGTCGTAGGACTTGTGCGTGCCGTTGATGTTAGTCGTGAAGTCAACCGCGAGGCCGGTGTGGTGCTCGCTGTATCCCGGGCGGGCGACAAGGGTCGACGATGTCTCGCCGGTGCTCTCGAGCTCTTCGTCATATAGCTCCTGCTGATATTCATAGGTCCTGTATCCGGCCATGATCTCGACGCCGTCGTTGCCGGTGACGGTGTTGAAGTCGAGGAGCATATTATTCAGAGCCTCCATCGCGACAGGCCTGACCATTACGCTGAGATCCTTTACTTTATATGCGCTGTTCTTCTTTTCATAGACCACATCGAGCTCGTCCTCGCTGACGCTGCCTCTGAATTCGATGTTGTTGTTGACCAGAACGAGGTTGCCGGTGCCGAGATCGTCTTCGGTAAGGGTGATAAAGTCGAAGAGATAGGCGAGCTGTGAGGTCGGCGGTGGCTCGGTCGAATCGGGAAGCGCGGGCTCGTCCGGCAGCGTGTCGCCGGTCGTGAGAGGGGTATCGCCATTTCCGTCGTTCTTGCCGTCTCTGTTAAAGATCGCAGAGCAGCCCTTTGAAATCAGAAGAATTATCAGAAGAAGCCCCGCGAGAAGGATCGCGAGATTCTTATACTTGATTTTATAGCGTTTTTTTCTTTTCGGGTAGTTGTTTGTTGCCATTGCTTGGTGCCTCCGTTCAACCAGAATTAAATAGCAGTACATTTATATCATAGCACATTCTTCAGAAAAAATAAAGGCATATTTGCAAAGATTTTAAATTTTTAATGATTTTTCTGCCGAAAAACCGGAGCGTGGAAAAAACTAGTCACAAAAACTGCAAAAAAATAGTGCAAATCTGCAAAAAAATATTGAAAAGCGTAAAACAATGTGCTATAATATAGAAAATCTTGATTAAAATTAACCTCGGAGGAAAATTATGAACGACAATTATGACACACTAAAGCTTGAAAATCAGCTTTGCTTCCCGATTTACGCCGCCTCTCGCGAGATCATCAAACGCTATCGGCCCCACCTCGACGAGCTTGGGCTGACATATACCCAGTACATCGCGATGCTCGTTTTTTGGGAAGAACGGAAGCTGAGCGTCAAGGAGCTCGGCCAGAAGCTTTATCTTGACAGCGGAACGCTCACACCTGTTCTCAAAAGCCTCGAAGCAAAGGGGCTTGTCACCCGCGCGCGCTCTACCGACGACGGGAGAGTTCTGATCGTTGAGATCACAGATGCCGGCGAGGCGTTAAAGGAACGCGCAGCCGAGCTGCCGCAGAAAATGGCGTGCAGTATGAACCTCGAACCTGACGAAGCCGCCCAGCTCTATCGGCTGATCTATAAGGTCTTGGGGAAGACCGAGTGAGCACGCCCGCGAAACGTACTGAACGGAATTTTATCTTAAAACCGCGCTCTCCGCTAAATGCGGGGAGCGCGGGGATTGTGATTTGATAACGGCGAGACAATATAAAATTCAAACTTTGTCCCGCTTATCAAGATTGTATCTCACATCGGCGGTTGGCCGCCCATTCCGCCGTCGGGAGACTCGGGCATATCACCCTGAGGGAACTCGGGGGGAGTTTCACCCGGATTGCCGCCGAAGCCGCGGCCGCCGAACGGGTTCTGGTGGCCCTCGCCTGCCATTCCGCCGAAGCGGCCCTGTTCGCCGAAGCCGCCTCCGCCCATCGAGCCGCCGAGGCCGACTTTGCCGTAGGAATTAAGGCCCTCGGTCAGAGTTACCTTCGCCAGCTCGGTTCCGCCGGAATATTTTCCGTCGCTGCCGACGCAGTTCTTAATATCGCCGGAGTATTTGCCGCCGTAGGAGACGGTGTATTCGACGCCGGTTTCGAGCTCGGGCGAGCTGAAAACAATGTTGCCGGTCTGCTTTTCGGTGCAGAAGACAAATTCTTTGCCGTTGCCGGAGATGCAGATATAGGTTCCGGCGTCGAGAACCTTGTCGAAGGTCACGCTGAGGGTGTTGACGGTCATGTTGTCGGGAGCCTGAGCCATTCCCGCAGCGCCTGCCGCAAACATGAATCCGCCGTCAGCATGGAAGTCGCCGGTATAGTCGATCGCACCGTCGGCATCGCGCTCGGGACCGCTGACGATCAGGGTTCCGCCGGACATATAGATATCGCCGTTGGAGTCGATGCCGTCGCCCTGGGAATTGATATAGACATATCCGCCGGTTATTCCGAGATAGGAGCCGTCGGAGGAGAACATACTTCTGATGTCGCTGCCGGAGGAGTCGTTTCCGCCGGCGGCATTGATTCCGTCGTCGTCCGCGATTATATATACCTCGCCGCCCGAAATTTCAACCAACCTGCCCTCGAGACCCTCGTGGCAGTCGGGGATTTCGAGCAGTCCCCCGCTTACATAGATATCGGAGTCGGAGTGGAGCGCGTCGTCGCCGGTAGCGATCGAAACGGTTCCGCCGCTGACGCTGATGTTGCCCGCGGTGTGGATAGCGTCGTCAAGAGTGTTGATGACGATCGTTCCGCTGCTGACGGTTACAAAGCCCTGATTGCATTTGAGACCCTTTGTGCTGGAGTCGGAAGGAGTCCCCGAAGCGCCGTTCGGCCCGGCGGAGATGCTCAGAGAGCAGTTGTCGATCGTAATACCGGTCTCGGCCTGAACGGCGTCGCCGTCCCTGGCGGTCAGATAGATATTCGAGCCGGAAAACGCCGCCCAGCCGAGAGAGGGATCCTTTTCCTGAGTTGAGCGAAGAGCGTCGCCGCCGGCGTTGACGCGGACGGTGGAGTTCTGGATATTCAGGCTGTCCTTGCCGTTGATTCCGTTGTTGGCGGCGGTGACGTCGACGGTCGTGTTGAGAATTTCAAGGGTGTCCTTACTGATTATTCCGGAATTGTAGTTGGCGTTGACCTTTAACGAGCCGGTGCCGCGGATCTTCAGGTCGGCCTTGCTGAAAATGCAGGCGTCGGGCTCACCTTCGACAGCATCGCCGTACTCTAGGGTATAGTCATAGGTCGAGCCGTCGGTGAAGATGTTCTCGGTCGTGCCGTTTAAAAGAAGGGTGACCGAGGCGGCCTTGTTGACATAAAGCGGCGCGGAATTTAAGCAGGTCAGGTCGACGCCGTTGAGGATCAGAACGACGTCCTCGCCCTGCGCTCTGACTGCGATTCTGCCGTCAGACATTTTACCGGTAACGGTGTAGGTGCCGCCGTTTACTATTTTGACATAGTTGCCCTCGGCCAAAGCTCCCTGGCCCTCGACGGTGATGCCGCTGTCGCTGAGGGTAATCGTCGTCTGGCCGGCTGCGTCGGTCTGCTGAACGGGGGTGGTCGCGTCGGGAAGCTCGGATTCGTCGATCAGCCCGAGCTGGGTCTCATTCTGAGTGCCGTCTCCGCCGAGAATATCGTCGGCGATGCTGCCCAAAACGCCCTTTCCGCCGTCGCTGCCGAACATCACGATAAACGCGACCGCGAGGATTATCACTATTACCGCGACGACTATGACCGCTGCGGCGGATTTATTCCCGCTGTGCTTTTTGGAATATGAACTCATTGTATAAAGCTCCTTTACTTTTGATTTGCTTCACAACTATTATAAACACATTCCGGCGGGAAGTCAATCGCGGCGGTCAAAATTTCATAATTTTTCATAAAGACTTCAAAATTCTCATCAGCCGAGAAGGTCTCTGCGGACTGCGTTGACCAGCTTTCTTGACAGCGCGGAGGTTCCGCAGTCGGTGCGCTGAGTGCCGATCAGGATAGTAATTCGGCTCTGGGGGTAGTTTGCGAAGAAGCAGCCGAGCCAGCCGTCCCAGCCGTATTCACCCTGCTCGCTCATCAGAACCGCCTGCCCAGGGTCGACGAGGTTTCTCATCAGGTTGCCGTAGCTGTATCCCGAAAGGCCCTGCCAGTCAAGTCCGCGGCGCTGGCGCGAGGTCAGGCTCGGAGAGGTCATATATCTGACCGCAGTTTCGGAGAGAACCCGGACGCCGCCGAGCTCGCCGCCGTTCATCAGCATTGTGGCGAATTTCGCGTAGTCGTCGAGAGTCGAGACAAGCCCCGCGCCTCCCGACTGGAACGCGGGCTCGTGATCAAGCGCGTAGTCGATTCCGAGGTGGTTTGTCGGGCAGTGTTCGACCTTCCATTCGGCGTAGTTGGTGCGGTAAACCTTCGCGAGGCGGGGTCTCTTTTCTTCGGGAACCCAGAAGCCGGTGTCGGACATTCCGAGCGGGTCGAAGATGTTTTCCTTTAAAAATTCGCCGAAACGCTGGCCGGTGACATTTTCAATCACGCCGCCGAGAACGTCGGCCGAAGTGCCGTACATAAACCTGTCGCCTGGGTTAAAGCAGAGATCGACTCCCCCGAGACGGCGGCAGAGCTCGGCGGTGGACATCGGGTTGTCGGTGTGGAGCCGCCTGTCGAGCTCGACGAATATTTCGGCAACCTGAGCCGAGGAGCCCTCGCCGCCGGGATAAGGCAGGCCGGAGGTCATGTTCATCAGGTCCTTGACCATTATCTCGTTCTGGGACTTGACCCGCTCCCCTCTTTCGTTGATGTAGTGGGCGGGGCTCCAGCCAGGCATAGTCCAGCAAAGGCAGTCGGCGAGGTCCAAAAGGCCGCGGTCGACAAGAATCATCACCGCGGCGGCGGTTATCGGCTTTGACATCGAATAGAGGCGCATTATCGTATCGCGGGAAAAGGGAACGCGGTTTTCGAGGTCGCGGCAGCCATATTCCTCATAGAAAACCTCTTTTCCGTCTTTGAGGACGAGGAGGTTTGCGCCGGCGGCAAAGCGGCGGTCTTCGATCTCGCGGCGGATTATTTCTTTATAGTTGAGCGGCATATTCAAGCTCCTTTCTTTAACAAAAAAGAGCCCCGAGGGGCTCTTTTTGGGTTTTAACTTAGTGCTTCTTGGAAACTGCAACGGCAGCAAGAGCGACTACTGCGGGGATAACCGCGAAGACAAGACCGGTCGACGGAGCGACGGTGTTATTGTCGGCAGCGGTGCCGTCCTCAACGGGAGCGGAAGCGTCGTCAGCAGCGGGAGCCTCGGGCTCTTCGGCAGCGGGTTCCTCAGCGGCAGGCTCTTCAGCAGCGGGCTCTTCGGCAGCAGGCTCTTCAGCGGCAGCGGCGTCGGCGTCAACGACTTCAACGGTGACTTCGATGTCGGTTACTGTGCCGGAAGGAGCGTCCATAAAGCTAGTATCCCAGATATTGAACCAGCAGATATCAATGAGGCCGGAATCGGCGGTGCCGGTACGATAGCCTTCGGTCAGAGCAACTTCTTCGCCGTTGATCTTGACGGACTTGGTGAGAATGGTTGCGCCGGTGAGGTTGTTGGTTCCCTCATAGGTGCCGCCGCCCTGCTCAACTTCGACAGCGTCGGCGTCCTTGATATAAAGAACGGTCATGTTAGCGCCGTCAAAACTCATGCCGGAAAGGGTGAAGGTGTATTCACCGGCAGCATTGACGGTTACGCGGTCACTGACAAAGCTCTGCCATGAGCCCTGTTCCTGAGTAACAAGAACGAGGTCCTGACTTCCTTCAAGAGCGAAAGCCGGAACTGCGAGCGCCATTACCATTGCGAGAGCAACAACAATTGCCAAAACTTTTTTCATGATTAAATTCCTCCTTAAAAATTGACGGATAAATAATATCCAATTACATTTTATCACATATTATGACTTTGTCAATATATTTTTTCAAAATTTTTAATGACTTTTTCTGCTTTTTCTCAAAATTCTCCGCCGTTGCCGTAATAATCCATCAGCAGCTCGACGACCCTGTTATAGGCGTTGATACCGTCGCTGACGCCGTTGAGGGTCAGGTTGGCGTCGGTCAGCTTTTCGGAGATTGCCGAGACCGTTTCGGTCGGGATAACCTCTTTGTGCTGATTTTTCTCCCAGTAGTCAGCGGTGTAGGAGCCGAGGTCGTTGTCCCAGACCTGCTTCGGCACCGGCGCGACAGACTGCCAGAGGCGTTCTTCATAGTCGGTTCCGCGGAGTTCGAGGGCGTTCACATAGAGATAATAAAAAGCGTCGAGGCAGGCGGAATATTTCAGCTCGTCGGTTCCGCAGCGCAGACAGGCCATTATCGCGACGAAGCTCGCCTCGTCCTCCTGAATTATACCTTTAAGATGCGCGAGCTCGTGGCATATCGTCGCAGGCGCGGCGATCGGCTGGATATCGCGGTTATAGGTCGCTTCAAATGCAAAGGGTATGTAAAGCCCGATTATGCCCTCCTGAGACATGAAAAAGGAGTTCATTATCTTCTTCGGCCGAGGGAACCAACCCTTTAGCTGCGAGTAATCGGCGGAGAGAGCGCGCATCGCCTCGCGGCAGTCGTCGGCGGGGTCGTCGGGAAGAACTATATAGCCGTCGGGGTCGCGGTCAAATTCGCCGCAGAGCTCCGAAATTCTGACGCTGACGGCGGATAATGTGTCGAGAAGCAGCTCTTCGCTGTGCTCAACCGGCTTGAAATAGCGGTCGGAGAATTTGGAGCAGTGATACATCACAAAGCAGCCGAGAGTCTCGGTCGCGAAGACATAGACAAACACAAGGCACAAAAGCCGCACCGCGGCGGCAAGGGCCTTCTTCGACTTCTCGGGCGCTGATCTTTTGACGAGGGCGTAGATTATCACGCCGGGGATTCCGATCAGCACGGCGGCGACGAACAGGATTATCATTATCTCTCCGACCGAAAACGGGAACAGACCGGCAATGAAGACCGGAACTGCGCTGTAGATCGGGTAGATTTTCTGAACATAGAAGTCGGAAAAAGGGGTCGAAAGCCAGCTCAGGGCGTTGATTGCGGCAAGCGCGAAAAATATTATAATCAGGGCGACGTCAAGTTTTTTCAGCTTCGGTTTTTTCATTTTCGTCCTTTCCGCCGGAGTCGACCGGGTCAGTATGTATTGTTAATGTGACTCCGAGCTTGGTTTCGACCTCGTGCTCGATGCTGTCGATTACCTCGTGGATCGCGGCGACCTCGGAATGGGCATCGACCTCGGCATGGAGCGAGGCAAAATTGGCGCCCGCGCCGTAGTTATGGATTATCAGGTCGTGATAGCCCAAAATTTCTGGGCGGCTTCTGACTATCTCGGCGATGCCGTTCACAAGGTTTTCGGAGGGCGCAGAGCCGAGCATCGGGCTGACGGCGTCCTTGACGAGCTTCGCCGACGACCATACGATAAACAGTGATATCACAAGCCCCGCCCAGCCGTCGATGTTGACGCCGGTCTGGCCCATCACGATGACGCTGATTAAAACCGTTGAGGTTATCAGGACATCGTTGCGGGAGTCGAGCGCGGCGGCGTAGAGGGTTTGGGAGTCGATCTTTTTCGAGAAAATGAAGTTGAGCGCGGCCTGGATTATCTTTAAAATTATCGCGGCGGCGAGCGCGAAATAGGTCAGCGGGCCGATCTCGAGCTCGACCGGTCTGACAATCTTTTCGACCGAGCTTTTTGCAAACAGAACACCTACTGCGAGCATGATCAGGGAGATTATCAGCGCGGTGATCTGCTCATATCTTGCGTGGCCGTAGGGGTGGTCTCTGTCGGCGGGCTTTGAAGAGAGCTTGAAACCGATCATTGTGAGTATCGACGAACCGGCGTCGGTCAGGCTGTTGACGGCGTCGGCAGCGACGGTCACGCTGCCCGAAAGAAGTCCGACGATGATTTTTATAATAAACGCGGCGAGGTTTGTCATGATCCCCATTACGCCTGCCCAGAAGCCGACGCGGGTGCGCTTTTTGTTTTCAGCTGTATTTGCCAAGGAAATTCCCCATTCCGATGATCTTTGCTTTATTATATAGCTCAGGGAGCCGGTTTGATACCATTATATCAGCATAGCGCAAGGATTGCAATAGCTTAAAGTATGGAAAATGGGGAACCCGCTCGGAGTTCCCCAAAAGTGATTTTATCAGATCATGCTCTCTTCCCAGCAGGAGGGAGCTTCAAGACCGAGAATCTTTGCGACAGTCGGGGCGACGTTGGCAAGGCCGAAGCTGCCCTCCTTGATCTTATATTCGGTGTCGTTATCATAGATGATGAACGGCACTGGGTTGAGCGAATGGGCGGTTCTGACCTGAATTACGCCCTTTTTGTTTTTTTCGAGCATCTCGTCGGCGTTGCCGTGATCGGCGGTGATCAGAACCGTTGCGCCGACAGAATCGGCGGCCTTCAGGATTCTTGCGAGGCCGAGGTCTACTGCCTCAACGCCGGTGATGGTCGCGTCGAGATTGCCGGTGTGGCCGACCATGTCGCCGTTCGGGAAGTTGCAGCGGATAAAGTCGTATTTCCCGCTTTCGAGCGCAGCGATGACGTCATCGGTTATCTCGGCGGATTTCATCCAGGGTCTTTCGTCAAAGCTGACCTTGTCGGAGGGAATCTCCTTATAGGTTTCGAGCTCTTCGGAGAACTTGCCGGAACGGTTGCCGTTCCAGAAATAGGTCACATGGCCGTATTTCTGAGTTTCGGAGACGGCGTATTGCCGCAGGCCGTGGGCGACAAGGAGCTCGGAAAGGGTGTTTTTGATCTCGGGAGGCGCGACGAGGTAGTTGGTCGGGAGCTTGAGGTCGCCGTCATACTGAAGCATTCCGGCATAGATCACCTTCGGCATCACTCCCCTGTCGAACTTGTCGAAATCGGGCTGATCGAAGGCCATTGAAAGCTCGATCGCTCTGTCTCCGCGGAAGTTAAAGAGGATAACGCTGTCGCCGTCCCGAATTTTGCCGACCGGCTCGCCGTCCTTCGCGATTACGAACGCGGGGAGATCCTGGTCGATAACGTCGAGCTCTTTTCTGTAAGTCTCGATAGCGTCCTTAGCGGTTTCAAACTGCCTGCCGAGGCCGTGGACATGGGTGTCCCAGCCGATTTTGACCATATTCCAGTCGGCCTGATAGCGGTCCATGGTGACCTTCATTCTTCCGCCGCCGGAAGCGATCTTTGAATCAAAGGTCGAATCGTTAAGCGAGGCGAGGAGCTGCTCGAGCTCGTCGACATACTGGAGCGCAGAGGTTGCGGGAACGTCGCGGCCGTCGAGGAGAATATGGCATCTGACGCGGGAAACGCCGACCTCCTTTGCCTTAACTATCATCTGCTTCAGGTGGCTGATATTGGAGTGAACGTTGCCGTCGGAAAGAAGGCCGATAAAGTGCATTGTCGAGCCGTTGGAGCGGCAATTTTCGACCAGCTTGTTCCAGGTTTCGGAGGCGAACATCTTTCCGCTCTCGATGGATTCGTTGACCAGCTTCGCGCCCTGAGAATAGATCTGGCCGCAGCCGAGGGCGTTGTGGCCGACCTCGGAGTTGCCCATATCGTCGTCGGTCGGAAGCCCGACAGCGCCGCCGTGGGCTTTGAGGCGGGTGTTGGGGCGCTCTTTCAGAAGTCTGTCAAGAACGGGGGTGTTCGCAAGGGTCACGGCGTCGCCGAGACCGGTCTTTGAGAATCCGACGCCGTCCATTACTATTAAAACTAAGGGTTTCATAGCTTGCTTCCTTTCAATTGATTATACGCTTGCAGCCTTGATTATTTCGCCGAAATCGTGGGCCTTGAGCGAAGCTCCGCCGATAAGTCCGCCGTCGACATCGGTTTTAGAGAGAAGCTCGGCGGCGTTCTTTGCGTTCATCGAGCCGCCGTACTGAACGGTGACCGCTTCGGCGGTGGCGCGGTCGAAAATCGACGCGATAACGTCGCGGATAAATTTGCAGGCTTCCTGAGCCTGATCGGCGGTGGCGGTGCGGCCGGTGCCGATAGCCCAGACGGGTTCGTAGGCGATTACGGTCTTGCGCATTTCCTCGGCGGAAATTCCGAAGAAATCGAGCTTGCACTGTTTGCCGAGGACTTCCTCGGTGATTCCGCACTCGCGCTCCCAAAGAAGCTCGCCGACGCAGACGATCGGTTTAAGACCGGCGGCAAGAGCGGCCTTTAAGCGCTTGTTGACCGTTTCGTCGGTCTCGCCGAAATACTGGCGGCGCTCGCTGTGGCCGAGAATCACATATTCGACGCCAAGCTCAGTCAGCATATCTGCGGAGATTTCGCCTGTAAAGGCTCCGGACTTTTCAAAGTGGCAGTTCTGTGCGCCGACATGGATATTAGTCCCCTTAGTTGCGCTGACAGCGGTTTCGAGGTTTGTAAACGGCACACAGACGACGACCTCGCAGCCGGCGTTCTCGGCGAGCGGCTTGATCGCTTCAATCAGCTCAGCGGCTTCGGGGCGGGTTTTGTTCATCTTCCAGTTGCCGGCGATAACGGCTTTTCTCAGTTCCTTTTTCATGGTAGATTCCTTTCAGATGTATTTTTTGATTATCTTATAAAAACGGAGCCTGAGCTCCGTTTTTATAAGTGTAAAAGCGATTTACTTGTCAGCAATGGCGTCTACGCCGGGAAGTCCCTTGCCCTCGAGGTATTCGAGAGAAGCGCCGCCGCCGGTGGAGATGTGGGTCATCTTGTCGGCAAAGCAGAGTCGCCGCCGCCGATAACGGTGGTAGCGTCGGTTTCGGCCATCGCCTTTGCGACTGCGAGAGTTCCGGCTGCGAGAGTCGGGTTCTCAAATACGCCCATCGGGCCGTTCCAGACAACGGTCTTTGCCTCGGCGACAGCGGAGCAGAAGAGCTTGCAGGTCTCCGCGCCGATATCAAGACCCATCTTGTCGGCAGGAATGGCGTCGACGGCGACGGTTTCGGTCGCGATCGGAGCGTCGATCGGGTCGGGGAAGGAAGCCGCGATAACGGTGTCAACCGGCAGAAGAAGCTTTTTGCCGAGGCTTTCGGCCTTAGCGAGCATCTCGCGGCAGTAGTCGAGCTTTTCGTCGTCGACGAGGGATTTGCCGATCTCGAGGCCCTTTGCCTTAAGGAAGGTATAGGCCATGCCGCCGCCGATGATAAGAGTGTCGCACTTTTCGAGAAGATTCGAGATTACATTGAGCTTATCGGCAACCTTTGCACCGCCGAGAACGGCGACAAACGGTCTGACAGGATTCTCGACCGCGTTGCCGAGATAGGTGATCTCCTTCTGCATCAGATAGCCGACGGCGGTTTCCTTAACGAACTTGGTAACGCCGACGGTAGAGGCGTGGGCGCGGTGGGCGGAGCCGAAAGCGTCCATTACAAATACGTCGTTGTCGACGAGGGCTGCGAGCTCCTTTGAGAATTCCTCGCCGTTCTTGGTCTCGTCGTTGCCGCGGAAGCGGGTGTTCTCCAAAACGACGATCTCGCCGTCCTTCATCTCGGCGACAGCCTTCTTCGCGTTTTCGCCGACAACGGTGTCGTCCTTTGCAAAGATGACGTTGGTGCTGACGAGCTGAGCGAGCCTTTCAGCAGCGGGAGCGAGGGAGAATTTGTCCTCGGGACCGTTCTTCGGCTTGCCGAGGTGGGAGCAAAGAACGACCTTTGCGCCCTCGGAGACGAGCTTGTTGATGGTCGGGAGAGCAGCGGTGATTCTGTTGTCGTTGGTGATCTTGCCGTCTTTGAGCGGAACATTGAAGTCGACTCTGACGAGAACCTTTCTGCCCTTGACCTTCAGATCGTCAACGGAAACTTTGTTTAATCCTGCCATAATTCATAACTCCTTTTCAATTTATGGTTTGGTAAAGTCTTGCGGATATATTATACTAAATTTCCCGAGAAATAGCAATAGTTTGAGAAAAATTTTCATCAAATCGCGAGCAAAACTTCTTTTGCGAGTTCCTTGGCCGGTGCGCCGACCGATTTTATCCTTATAACTCCGCCGAATTCTGACTGATTTTCAAGGCAGAGCCCGATGTTTTCAATGCACCAACAGTCTTCGTCCTCGCCTCTTTCCAAGATCCTGTCATGAACGGTCTGATAATCGGACTCTAAAAGGATATGGCGGATATCTATGCCGCATTCACGCAGAGGCGCGGCTATTTTTTCAAACGAATCGGGGTATATAAGGGTCATCGGGACGAAAATATCGCCCAAAAAGCTTTTTGAAATTTCAGTAAGAAGCTCGGAGCAGAACTTAAACCAGAGCGGGTAGCCCTCGAAGACGGCGCTGTATTTATCCGGCGGCATATTTTCCCGCACTGCGTTGCCGACTGCCTCGGCGTCAAAGATCAGGCTGTCGGGTTTAAGCCTGCGAAGTTCTTCGGCAAGAGTGCTCTTTCCGACGCCGTAGGGGCCGTTTATCCATAAAATCATCGTTGCATCTCCTTTCATCCGACTATAACGTCGACCTCGTTTGGCGAAGGCTCCTCAAAGAAGCTCTCGAACTTTTTCAGGAGATTTTCGTCGACGGTGTATGCCTCGGTGAGACCGGCTTCGATCTCGGCGTTTCGCTTTTCAATCCTTTCGCGCCAAATCCCGTCGGGGACGCGAAGGTAGTGCAGCTCGCACTCTGCTCCCCTTTCGCGGTAAAACTTTCTCACCTCTTCGCGCTCGGCTTTTGTCCAGAGGCCGATGTCAATGACAGAGCTTATGCCCCGCTCGGCAAGCTCGATAGACTTTTCAAAGAAATAGCCCTCCAGCTTTTCGACGTATTCGTCGAGAATAGCACCGGGATAGGGTCCAAGAAGGAGCAGGGTCAGGTCGTCGACCGAAAAATGAACAGCCGGAAGGTTTTTTGCAAGGGATTTTGCGTAGGTGGTCTTGCCGGAGCAAAGCCTGCCGCAGGTGACGATTATTCTCGCCATATTATCACTCCCATTCAAATTTTGTCAGTCTCCCCTCCCGCTCGAGGTCGGGGAAATCCCACTGGCGCAGAACCTCATAGGCCGCGATCGCGACACTGTTTGAGAGGTTTAGGCTGCGAAGAGTCGGGCGCATCGGCAGCCTGACGCAGGTTTCGGGGTTTTGGTGCAAAAGCTCCTCCGGCAGTCCGGCGTCCTCGCGGCCGAAGAGAATAAAGCAGTTGTCGGGATAGGATATTTCGGAGTAGAGCTTTCTGCCCTTAGTTGTAAAGTAAAAGAACTTGCCGGCTTTGTTTCTTTCAAAGAAGTCGGGCAGGGAGTCATAATAGGTGATGTCGAGCTTGTCCCAATAGTCGAGGCCGGCGCGCTTGAGGTTCTTGTCGGTGATCTCAAAGCCGAACGGCCGCACAAGATGGAGCCTTGCGCCGGTGACAGCGCAGGTTCTGGAGATATTTCCGGTGTTCTGGGGAATCTGCGGCTCGACGAGGACGATATTGAGTGTCATGGCGTTCTCCTTTACAGCTGGCGGTACTGGGTATAGCTGCTGTTTTCAACCAGCATCGGCAGGCATTTTTCGAGCATTACCCCCTCGCGGGCGGGTGCGCCGTAGCCGAAGGTGGTTTTGATCGCGTATTCGCAGAAAGCTGTCGCGCGGGTCATCGCGATCGGCAGGCTGTCGCCGAGAAGGAGCCCGCCGGTGAGTATACTCGCGAAGATGTCGCCGGTGCCGGGGTAGCTCCGCGGGATCATCTCATAAGGAACCCGCCAGAATGCGCTGTGTTCGCCGTCATAGCCGACGTTGCAGATTTCGCCGTCGGCGAGCACCGCGCCGGTTATCACGACAGTTTTCGGTCCCTTCGCCGAGAGCTTGACAAGAATCTGCTTCATTTCTCCGACGGTCAGCGGCGAGGTCGGATAGGGAATGCCAAGCAAAATCGCGGCTTCGGTCAGGTTGGGGGTGATTATATCCGCAGCGGCGACCAGCTCCCCCATTCTGCGGCAGAGTCTGTCGTCATAGGTGCGGTAGCGCTTTCCGCCGTCCCCCATTACCGGGTCGACGACTCTCATCGCGCCCTTGAAGCTGTCCATAAATTCGAGGCAGTGGGTGACCTGTGCCTCTGAGGCGAGAAAGCCGGAATAGATGCAGTCAAAGGTTATTCCCGCGGAAATATAATGTGAAAGCGCCTCGGGGATATAGTCGGTCATGTCTTTTAAAACGACGTCGCCGAAGCCGTTTGTGTGGGTCGAGAGAAGCGCAGTCGGGACTGCGCAGACCTGAATCCCCATTACCGAAAGGGTCGGGAAGATCACCGAAAGCGAGCAGCGCCCGACCCCCGAGAGGTCGTGAATCGCGGCAACTCTTTTCAACTCTGGCATATTTATATGCTCCTTACTGCCCGTGGGGGCGAATCATAGTTATTTATTCATTTCAAAGGCAATTTTCTTACCAATAGTTTTATTGCCGAATGCTATTTTCGGGGGAACCCCTTAATAGGGTTCAAACGATGCCCTTTCCTTTCTTCAGATAGGTTACTTTTGTCAGCATCGTTCTGCAAAGGCTACGCCTTTGCCCAACTGCCATTGCGTCTAACAGAACTTTGTAGCCTGCGGGCGCGACATGCACGCGGGGTTTTGTCCAAGAGGACGAGCAATCAATCGTTTACGATTACGAAGTCCGATTGGATACAAAACCAGCTTGCATTGCAGCCTTTTGAAAAAGGCTCGACCGAAAACTTTTAATATTTTCGCTCTATCGGGAACACCGTGATTATTTTACCATTACTTGGCCGGAAAAACAATCGGTTTTTAAGGATTATTTTCGGAAAAACGGTATAAAATATTTTCACATTATTCCGAAAGGCAGGGACTTTATTATGATGAACGTTTCTTCACTTTGCAAGGGTGTTGCGGTCGGAATGACCGCGGGAGTGGTGACCTACGCTCTCACCAACGCGACAAAGAGCGAAAAGCGCCGCTTTAAGTCGAACACAGTCAAGGCGATGCGCTCGGTCGGCTCGATGATGGACATTCTCGGGGGAATGTTCATGTGATCTGACGGCTTTGCCGAACCCAAGATATCCCGCCTTTTCGGGGCGGGATATACATATAATCATCTGATTTTTTTCGGCTTTTTGCGCTTCGGAGTCTCCTGCGGGATCTCGGTCTCGGGAGTGTCGGTAAATACCGCCTCGATATCGGAGGACTGAGTATAGCTCAGGTCGGGCATCTCCTCGCCGCGCTCTTCATAATAGGGGCGTATGACGTGGTTGCGGATTGCGGGGAAGCAGTTAAAAGCATAGAGAAGCCCGAGGAAGGACGGGAAGACCAGAACCGTAAACAGCGACCACGGATAAAGAACAAAAACTCCGAGAAGGATTATTACCGTTGCGATAAGGTTTACTACGCTGGCTTTGATCTCGATTGCGACGAGATAGAGCGAGTTGCGAAGAATCTGCCAGAGCGAAAGGGTCGTCGAGACAATCAGAAGGTATATGTAAAAGTGCATCATCAGAAACACAAAGGAGACGACGAGGCAGATCACAAAGGGAACGTTAAAAACAGAGTTTTGCTGTGAAAGGGAGTAATACATTGGGAAGGCAAAGGACATTGCGACGAAGAAGAGCATATCTATCATTCCCATTATCGCGCCCTGCTTGAAGTTGCTGCGGAACGACTTCCAGAAATCGGTCCAGATAAATACAGGGCGTCGGCAGGAGATGTTTCTCAGAACCTTCATAAAGCCGCAGAGCGCCGGGCCGACGACTATTCCCAAAATTATAAAGATGATATAAAACGCGAAGTTTCCGAGGCCGTAGTATTCGACGAGGGTTATTCCCGCAAAAGGAAGAATGGCGATCAGAAACTCAAAGTTGACAGCGATCAGCTTTGTAAAGTGGGAGGTATAGATGTCGATGAATTTAAACAGAGGTATCTTGTTGTCGGGGTCCTTTGAGACGCCGGGGCCAACCTTTTCATAATTTGAGAACAGTCCCATTTTTTAAACTTCCTTTCTTTTGATAAAGCTGTTATACTCAGTCGTTTACGGCTTTTGGGCGGGAGATAAATTCATTGTGTCGTAAATATTGATAACTCCGCCCGCCTATTTAAATCTAAACCGCGCCTGCAATCCTCCGCCTGAGCATTAAACAGGCTCACATTCCGCTTATAACTCCCGCCAAGAATGCGTCGGCCATCGAAAGCGCGGCGAGCATCAGCGCATAGATCAGAAATCGGGCGGTGTAGTCGCGTATTTCATTGAGGATTCCGAGGCGGTTTTCGTTTGTTGTCGACAGCGAAAAATAGCGCATAGATAGCCTGAACGCTTCTCTGATTCCGAGGATAAGCACGCCGGTCGACAGGATTGCAAAGGGCAGAAACGCCGCCATTGATTTTAATATGCTGTCGCTGAGATAAATCCCCCTGACGCAGATCCCGAGCCCCAGCCCGCGAAAAGCGGCGAGAAGCAGCTCAATCGGCTGGGACACCGCGCAGAATCCGCAGAAAAACGCCGCCGCGAGCATCAAAAGAGCGCCGGGAAAAGTTCCGAGAAAGACGCCGAACCAACTGCCCGACGCGGCGAGCTCCAGTTTTTTCGGCACGCCGCTCAGAGAGATCAGCGATGCTTCGTCGAAGCCGAGGCTTATTATCACCCCGGCGGTGACGCCTATCGCCGAAAATACGGCGAGCGCGATGTCAAGGCTCATTGTTCTGCGGCCGAGTTTGGCTTCGTTCATATAATCACCTCTGCGAAAGTATATTCGCAGGGGACGGGCAATATGCGGACAAACCGGCGTCGCGGTATTAGCATAAAAAGTCAGGCAGGGAGCAAGTCCCTGCCCTTATTATATCACTGTTTTGACTGCGTTGCAAGCGTTTATTGAAATTTGGGGATTTCTGTTTCAGGGCGTTAAAATGAAAGCTTACTCTTCCTCTTCTGCGGGCTGGGGACGCTCTAAGCCCAGCTCGGAATAGAGCTGAGCGATCTCGCTGTCCATTTGTTCGATCTGCTCGCCCTGGGCTTTGACAGTTGATTTGAGCTCCTTGAGCTGGTCGCTGAGGTTCTGAGCGCCGAAACTGAGGCTGAACACAAGGATAAACGCGAGAGTCGTCAGCGCGATCATCGCTCTGCCCGCGCCCGCGTCGCAGAACAAAAGCTTTTCGTCAACTACCCTCTTGTTTCCCGGAATCATCTGCCAGGCTTTGAGGACCAGAGGGAGGATCAGCGCGAGAAGTATAATGTCGATAGGAAGCTGGATCAGGTTCTTTATCGCTCTCGCGGGGAACATCGCCATAAAGCCCTTGCCGGCGAGCGAGGCGACCGCCCATGTGGTCAGCCAGAGGTTGCAGACGATCACGACTGTCGTTTTTGCGGCGATAACTCTCGGCAGAAGCCAGCGGTCGTTTTGGGCGTTATAGAGAAAGATTCCGTAGATCATCGCGCCGAGGGCCTCGATCAGGGTAAAGCGGATATCGAATGCGCCGGACGGTCTCAGAACAAAGCCGAGAAGGTCGGTTATCATTCCTGCGGCAAAGCCGACGGTCGGGCCGTAGAGCATCGAGACCGACGCCAGAGCGACGAATGCAAATGAAATGTGAAGAGCGTCGCTGCTTTCAACCGTGGTAGTAAGCTTAATCGCGAGGTCGAGGGCGATGAGCATTGCGGTGAAGGTCAGGCAGCGTATGCTTTTAAATTCAAGCGCGGAGCGTTTGAACAGATTGAAAAAGCCTTTCATGGCGATTCCTCCTTAGAATTAAACATACTGTACCTGCTTAATATGCGCGGAAAGGCCATAAAAGGCGATGCTGTTATGCACGTTAAGCGGGATGCGAGACCCGAACCGCAGCCGGATTGACCGGCGTTTTGTTCCGGCGGCAACTCCCCGTCCGCCCGACACTATTTCACGCTCGGATCTCTACTCTTAAATGATTTTGTTTTTATGCAGTATTGTTCTCAGATTGAGAGAACGCGGAGAACGGAATGGAGCTTTTCGTCGTAGCCCTTCTGCATATTGAGGGCTTCGTCGATGTCGTAGTCGACAAGCTTGTTGTTCTTGACCGCGACGATGCGGTTCTTATAGCCGTTGGCGGCGAGCTCGACGGCGTAGTAGCCGAGTTTGAGAGCCATTACGCGGTCATAGCAGGTCGGAGAACCGCCGCGCTGAACATGGCCGAGAACGGTCGCTCTCGCGGTAACTCCGGTCTTCTTGGTGATATATTCGGCGATATCTTCGGAGGTGAAGTCCTTCGACACGACTCCTTCGCAGACGATCAGCTCGAAGTGGGTCTTGCCGGCATTCTTCTGGACAACGATCTTGTCGCAGATTTCATCAAGGTCATAAGGAACCTCGACGGTCAGGCAGTCGATAGCGCCGGTCGCTGCTGCGACGTTGACGCCGATATGGCCCGCTCTGCGGCCCATTACCTCGACGACCGAGCAGCGGTTATGGGACATCTCGGTATCCTTGAGCTTGTCAAGCATTTCGAGCGCGGTATTCTGGGCGGTGTCGTAGCCGATGGTGTATTCGGTGCAGACGATATCGTTGTCGATAGTTCCGGGGATTCCGATGCACTTAACTCCGAGGCGGGAAAGGTCGAGAGCTCCGCGGTAGGTTCCGTCGCCGCCGATTACGATCAAAACGTCGATTCCGGCGTTTTCGCAGTTGCGCTTAGCCTTTGCGAGCCCTTCGTCGGTGCGGAATGCCTCGCTTCTCGCGGTGCAGAGCATTGTGCCGCCGCGGTGTAAAATATCGGAAACGTCGCGCGCGTTGAGCTCGTACATATCGCCTTCGATAAGGCCCTGATAGCCGCGGCGAATGCCGATGACCTTAAAGCCTCTGGCAATTGCAGCTCTTGTCGCTGCACGGATTGCGGCGTTCATACCGGGGGCGTCTCCGCCGCTTGTCAAAATACCGATTGTCATTGCCATAACAGTAATTCCTCCAAATCAAAAGAATCTTTGTCAGTACAGTTGGGCGGCAGAGAATACTGCCGTAGATACAATTAGAATATCACAGTAAAATCCCGAAGTCAATAACTAACGGCAACAAAGACGTGCCGAAAATCGACACGTCTTTTGAGAAAGTTCTGTGCATTATTCAGGTAAATCAGCCCACAGGGCCGTTGTTCATCACGAAATTGGAGACGTCGACATAGAGGGTGTTGCCCTCGGCGACATTGATCGTTCCTCCGACCTCTCCGCCGGTTTCTGAGCAGTAAACCGCCATTACAAAGCCGCTTGCGGTCATCGGGGTGTCGACATAGCGATACTCATATTTGATGTTAAGTCCGTCGAGGATCGCGGCGTATTCCTCTGCGGTCATCGCGAGACCCTGTTCGTTGTGGAAATCGGGGATCTCGACGACCGACAGTCCTTTGCTGACCGAGATCTTGACATTCTGGACGGGATAGAGCGTAGTCCCCTCTTCGATGTCCTGCTCATAGATGACGCCGGCTTCGTATTCTTCGGAGAAGTCGTAGGTCACCTCGAAGGTCAGGCGCTCTTTCCACACCTCGCTGTTGCTGACCGAGTCATATTTCTGGCCGACAAGGTTTGGCATCGCGAACATAACCCCCTGTTGGCGGGCGGTTGTCGCCTCGCTGACGGTCTGGAGCGGCTCGGAGCTGACCGGCGGCTCGGTGACCGGCTCGCTCGAAGTGGTCGGAACCGACTGGACGACGGAGGGAACCGACTGGCTCTGGCTCGGGAAGTTCACGCCGGATTCGTCGGGCAGGAGCATTCTCGCGAGAAGAACGAACGCAGCGACAACTATCGCGACTAAGGCAATCGCGCCGAGGATCATAAAGGCATTGGCGACTGCGGCGGCCTTTTTCTTTCTCTTGCGGCGGCGCTGGCGCTCGCTCTGGCGCGGGACCTGGATCGGAATGGTCTGGGTCGAGCCGTTCGGCATCTTTTGCATATAGCTCGGCTGGTCGAAGAGCTTGGTGACAAACTCGGTTACGGTCTGTATTCTCGCGTCGCACTTCAGCCGCATCGCCTGGATAATGACCTTAGAGACGTTGGCGGGGATATTCGGGTTTATCTTCGCGGGCTCCAAAAGGTCGTCGGAGCCGACACGCGCCATCGGTTCGGTCGGCATACAGCCGGTCAGCAGGCGGTACATTACCGCCGCGAGGGCATAGACGTCGGTCCAGGTGCCGATCCAGTCGCTCGAAGCATACTGCTCGGGAGCTGAGCAGCCGGTAAATAACTCGGGGGCGAGGTCGGTGTTGACGGTTCTGACCTCGGGGATCGAGAAGCCGGTCAGAAGAAGCTCTCCCCTGTCGGTAACGAGAATGTTGTCGAGACTGATGCCGCGATGCAAAAGACCTGCATTATGTATGCAGCTCAGGGTTGTAAGAAGCGGCGGGAACAGCTTTCTGACCTGATCCCAGGTCAGCTCGCCGGCGTTGTCGGCGAGATATTCGCGCAGAGTGACCGACTCGGTATATTGCATTATTACATAGGCGGTATTATTCTGCGAGAACATATCGACAGGCGCGACGATATGGGAGGTTGCGCTGCGAAGACGCATTAGCTCCTTGTTGAGCTCAATGAACTCGGACATATAGTTTTTATACTGCACCAGGGCGCCGGAGTTTATTTTTATTTCCGGAGTTTCTCTGCTGCGTGAGCAGAGGGCGTCGGGCATATATTCTCTGACGAGGACCTTCTGCTCGGTCGAACGGTCGAAGCCGATATAAACGCCGGATTCGCCGTTTTCGGACAGCAGGCGCCCGACGATATATCTGCCGTCGAGAATTGTCTTCGGAGGCAGATAGCTCGGATTTGAGGGAGAGCTGTCATCATATCCGCAGTGCGGGCAGATACCCGCTTCGTCAAGCGGTTCCATGCAGCCCATGCAAAGCGTCTTATGTTCACTCATCGAATGATCTTCCTTTCGGGAAAGTTGATGCTTGACTCTGAGGCCAAGATATTTTCCTATATATTTTATCCCCGAAAACACAAAATGTCAACCGGTAAACCCAAATCGTAACTTTCTTGTAACCAACTTGTAACTTTTTCGGGCTTGACAGAGGGTGTATAATAAATATGTAACAGGAATTTTCCGGGGGAGAAGCCGAAAAATGAAGAAAATTGCAAAATTTTTACAGAGCCGAATGTTTATCACCGTTCTCCTGATGCTGATTCAGGTGATAACTCTTTTTGTTTTCGTCGGAATAGTGGCGGAAAGATTTTCGGTCTACTATATCATCACAATGATCCTCGCGGTGTTCATTATCATCGACATCTCAAATCAGAACATGAACCCTTCGTTCAAGCTGCCGTGGTCGATAATCGTCATCGCTTTTCCGATCATCGGCGCGCCGCTTTATATCCTCTTTGCGAAGTCAAAGCAGAGCCGCAGGATCTCGAAGCGCTTCAAGAATTACCGCACGCTGATGAGAAACACTCTGCCCAACCCCGACGACCCGCTCGCTGAAATCGAGAAGGACGACCCGCAGATTGCGAGGCAGCTCAGCTATATTGAAAAAACGGCCTACGCGCCGGTTTACCGCAACACGTCTGCGACCTATTTTGCTTCTGGCGAGGAATATTTCGCAGCGCTAGTCAAGGAAATTTCAAAGGCAAAGCGGTTTGTCTTCGCGGAGTATTTTATCCTCGAGGACGGGAAGATGTTCGGGGCTATCCTTGAGCTTCTCAGGCAGAAGATCGCCGAGGGCGTCGAAGTCAGGATAATGTATGACGACATAGGGACGATCAACAAGCTGCCGAGAAAATTCGATAAAAAGCTCGAGAAAATGGGATTCAGAGTATCGGTCTTCAACAAAATGAGGCCGTCGCTCGACGCTTTTCTGAACTACCGCGATCACCGCAAAATACTCGTTGTCGACGGAAATGTCGGCTTCACCGGCGGAATCAACCTCGCCGACGAATATATCAACGCGACCGAGCGGTTCGGCCACTGGAAGGACACCGGCGTTATGATACGCGGGCAGGCGGTCACAAAGCTGACCGAAATCTTCCTCCAGCTTTGGCACTTTTCACGCGGGGAGACGCTGATCGACTACAAGGAATATGCGAGCAGCCTGATCTGTGAGACCGATGGGTTTATACAGCCTTTTGCCGACGGCCCCTCGACCGACGATCTGACCGCGGAGCTCTGCTATATCGGAATGATAACCAGCGCGACCGATCATTTATTTATCACCACGCCATATCTTATCCTCGACAACGAGATGACGACGGCGCTCTGCCACGCGGCAAAGAGCGGAGTCGACGTCAGAATCATCACGCCGCACATTCCCGACAAAAAGACGGTCATGGCGGTCACGAGGTCGAATTACCGAACCCTTTTGATGAGCGGGGTCAGGATATTTGAATACACGCCGGGGTTTATCCACGCGAAGAGCGTCAGCATGGACGGAAAGGTCAGCGTTGTCGGGACCGCGAATTTCGACTTCCGCAGCCTTTATCTCCACTTTGAAAACTGCATTCTATTCTATAAATCGAAATGCGTCGGGGACGTCGAGCGCGACTTCTTGGAAACTCAGGCGAAATCAGAGGAGATAACGATTCAGGAAATTCAGAGAAAAGGCGTTCTTTATGCGCTTGTTCAGGCGGTTTTGAAACTGTTCTCGCCGCTGATGTGAGGGACAAGCGAACTACGATTGTGAAATAAAAGTTTTCGGTCGAGACTTTAAAAGACTCAATCGAAAACTTTCTGTTTTATGCTATTGAATTTGACATTACTTTTCTTTAAAAGCACGCTTTTTTCTGCGGTATTCGGTCGGGGTGAAGCCGGTGACCGCCTTAAACTGGCGTGCGAAGTGCGCCGGGCTGTTATAACCGCAACGGCGGGCGGTTTCGGTTATCGGCTTTCCGGTCTCGGAAAGCAGAGTCATCGCGTATTTCACCCTGGCGTTGATTATATCGGCTCCGCAGCTTATCCCGAAGAGATTTTTATATAGCTCCTGGAAGTAAGTCTCGCTGACATACAAAAGCTCTGACATCGACTTTATATTCCAGTCGCGCTCAGGGTGGGCATACATATCATATCTCAGCGGGATCAGTTTGTATGTATGAGACATACCCGAGGATTCGGCCTTTGCTATTATTCCCGCGACCTGAGAGAACATCGCGTTTATCAGAAGGCAACAGGCGATCTCGTCGCCGCGTATGTGCGCCTCATAGATCAGCTTCATGTGGCCCGATATATCTACCGAGCTGCCGATATAGACGGGCGTATTCATCGGGAGCCTGCTCTCCTCGTCGGATTCAAAAATCATGCAGTCGTCGACATATTATTCGCCCTTATAGGTGTGAGAATAGAGCGGAGAATTGACATCGAGAAGTATCATTGTGTCCGGCTCTATCGGCGTTTTGCTGCCCTCCGCGCAGAGAACCGTCCTCGTCTTTATAAACATAAAAAGATAGCAGCCGCCGTCAATATCATATCTTTCATGCCGGCCATCGTGCCAGCGGTTTATTTCAAGCCGCCTTATCGTTATCAAACCTGTTCACCGCCCTCAAGCGTCTGCCCGAGGGCGGGTTCAATTCTTATTTGGGCTTGTTATTAAAACTTATAAACATACCCTACCGTTTCAAAGCCCGCGTCCTGCGACGTGAAGCCGCCGTTTTCCTCGGCATAGCTGCCGTGCTGAATATCGTCATACGGCACCGCGCCGAGGTCGATAATGTCCGCGACGATTGCCGCAAAAACCTGACGAAACACGTTATTATCGGGCTTTTCCGCCGTCAGATAAAAGAGAATGCTGTCGTTGATCAAAACTCCGGAATAGTCGGACAGGCCACAGCCTGCGGTCATTATAAGTCCTCCGTTTTTGAACACGCCGTACTCCAAAACATACGGGTCGGCGTAGTCGAGAGGGTTTGTCAGGTGGTGCGCATAACCAACCGGCAGCCGGTCTCTGACCTTTTCAATTTCCGGAATATCGGCTTGACAAAGACGTTTGACGGTTATTCCGTCCGGCAGGCTGAACTTCGGCTTTTCACCGCAGAAGCGCGATATTGCGTAAACGGTTTTCGGCATAATCCCGGCGCTTTCAAAAGCATTTTTCAGTTGATCGGGACTTAGCGCCGTTGTCAGCGAAGCGCTCGGACAACTCTCCGCGAAGCGCTTTATCAGCTTAGCGGCTATGTCAGGCGCATCGCTAATTATGTTTACCGGCAGCATTCCGCTGAGGTCGTCGAACAAATAAAGGATCGCTTTATTGCCGCCGTCGCTGAACTCTGCAAGCCTCGCGTCCTGAGCGGCTGCAATTTCAAAAAGATAAGCATAAAGCTTGAAATCGCACTCCAAAAGGTCGTCCCACGCGCTGTCGGGCAGAGGCTTCAGGTCGGGATTTTCATGCAAAAACCTTGAAACGACTGAGACGTCGGAGATGTCTGCGAGAGTAAGAGCTTTTGATTTATTCTCATTTCGGTAGTCGCTTGGTGTCATGCCGTAGCGCTTTTTAAACGCCTTGATAAATCCCTCATGGCTCTCAAAGCCCGAATTCAAGGCAATTTCAAGAATTGAATCATTTGATCTGCGCAGGCGTATCGCCGCTTTTTTAAGGCGCTGATAGTTGACATATCCCGATACCGTGAAGCCGGTATGTGCAAGAAATATACTGCCGAAATAGTCGAGCGAAAAGCCGGCATTCCCGGCAATTTCTCCGACTGAAATATCGGGCGAGCAGCAATGGTACTTAGCGTAGTCAATAGCCTTGTTGATTATCTCTGTGTTTTCCATGTAATCACCTCACAAATTTTCAACCGCGGTTTGTGAGCTTATTATAACACGGATTCGCGGGATTGTCTTGAACAAAAGCGGGGAAATGGCGAGGGGATTATTTATTGGCACATATGTAGAACATCAGAAAGCCTATCACTATGGGCAGGCTAAGCAGCGCGATTTTAAGCTTGAATTTCTTGGTCATGGTTCACTCCCCGATCCTCATCGCAACCTCGGCGGCGGCCTCTCTGGCGAACTTCCTCAGAGTTTCGTCGCTGCCGTCGGTTTCAAACACGGAGTTAAATGTCTCGTGAAGAGATTCACTGGTGGTGTAATCTTCATATTTCCACTCAATTAAAAGTCCTTCAACCCTTTCATTGTTTTCGGGGCGGCTTTTTGCCTCAAGCTCGGTGATATAATCGAAAAACTCCGCCAAAAAGTTTGCGGTGAGTTCCTTTTTCTCCGATGTCGGGTTCATCACCAGATACTCAGATTCTGCATAAGGCTTATCGTTATAAATATACGGAATATCACGGTATTTTTCGGTTTTATCTACAGTTTTCGAGTTTTCGTATGCCTGTTTCAGAACCGAATAAAACTCCTCGCCGTCGGGATCGGAATAGGTCTTGCTCTCCAGATCAATATTCTCTCTCAGATACCGTTTGAGCTGTTCGGCTCTCAGATAGAAATAGCTGCCGTCGAGGCGGGTTTCCTCAAGATAATCGACCATATTCTCTTCAACGTAATCATAAGGAGTTGAGCCCGCCGGATAGTAATTCAGCAAGAACGGAATGCCGAAGCAGCTATCCTCAAAGGTTGAAATCTGCTCTATAAAGGGATTTGCGCCGACCCTCTCTTTAAGATCTTCAAACTGATATAGGTCGGTGAACTGATAGTTGGTAATATAGGCGAACTTCCTAAGAGAATATGTGCAGAAACAGTCGATATCGCTGTCTCCCGCCATCAGCTTAATGTTGAGGTTCTGAACCTGTTCCTTGTCATAGTGAATTATTTTCACCATCACATTGTTTCTGCTCTCATATTCTGAAATGAAGTCGGTTAAAGAGTTCTGCACTCCGAAATAGGCAAGGGTGATATAAGGGGTCGGGTTCTCGTAGTCATAGCAGAAATAATCGTCATTCAAATCGCTGATAAAGGATACGATATTTTCGGAAACAGAGAGGTTGCAGTTTGTCAGCCCCGTTGCCTGAAGTTTCGGCTTTGAAATTACGGTGTTTTCGAGGGAGTCTATTGTGAATTCCGAGATGAATATCTGCATATCAGAGCCGCAGGCAGTCATCAGAAGGCTGTTGGTGTGAGGATTATAGACAAGGTCAAAAAGCAGGTACATATCGTTAATGTCCCCGAGCTTTGTCGACTTTTCGGTGTCTGTATCCAGCTCCCAGACGGTGCAGTCGGCCGCCGTTACGCCGTAGCAAATTGCCAAAAAGCTGTTGTCTTTATAGGAACATATTCTGCGGATATTTTTCGGAGCGCTGAGGGTCTTGACCTCACCGGTGTCCCTGTCGGCAATGATATATGTCATTCCGCCGCTTTCGTTATCCGAGACGAATATATAGCAGTCGTCTCCGACGGCAAAGCCCTTAAAACTGCTCGGTTCAGGCTTTTTGTAATCGTCGAGATACAGCTCGCTTTCAAGCTCGCCGTCGGCGGTATAAGCGCGAAAACAGCCAGCTTCGGGTTCAAAAAGGTGAAGCAGACCGTCATAGGCGTTGATATAGATGCCGTCGCTGTCAAAAATGCGGGAGCTTTCGCCGCTTTCAAGGCTCAGCGAATAAACCCCGCCGTTCCCAAGGATATAGAGACTGCTGCCAAGCTGCGCGGTGTCCAAAATATCGGAGGTGGAAATCGGGAAGGAGATATTTTCGCAGAGGGTTATCGGCGCATAACCGCCGGCTTTGGCGGAGGGCATGGAGCACCCCGCCAAGATGAGCAGTATCATCGAGAAAGAGATTAAAAGCTTTTTCATGGGGAGAATTCCTTCATAATCACTCATTCAGCCAAATATCTATCTCGCGTCGATACATAGCTATCGCATCATCAAGCGATAAACTTCCCGACTGGTATTCGTCAATATCATTTCGGTAACTCGCGATCTGATATTCATGCACAAAACCGTTTGCAGCTATCTCATAAAAATCATTGAACAAATCGCTGTCGGTCTGATATTTTTCTCCGTATTCTGCTTTGTCTTTCTTTATAAAGGGGTAACAGAAGACTTCATAGGCGACTTCGTCCGTCAGTTCGTTATAATTCTCTGCGACAGCTTCCAAAACCTTTATCGCGGCCTCTTTGTTATTACTGTTCGGATTTATAAACGCAAACACGGCATTAACAAAATTTGCTTCGACCTGCGCAGAGATTTTCGGAATAGGATAGGCTCTCCAATCGTCTGCAAAGTCAACATAACCGCTAAAATCTCCTTCGGCAGCTAAGACGTTATTCACATCAAGTTTTTCGCTGCCGTTCGAGTGGACAAATCCTGTCACCGTTTCGGGAGTCTCTCCGCGCCGTCTATAACCCGAGAGCAGTTCTTTGTAAATATGCCGATATTCTTCGGTGCTATAATCAAATAAACCGTTTGCAAAGTCACAGTAGTATTTTTCATACTGATAGTTCAGGAACGAGTATAGATTATCTCCGGTAGAATATGCTTTTCTAGTGCCAGTATAATTTCTTACAAAGTCAAGGTAATCATCTATATATGCAATATCTTTGCCGTCAAGCTGCTGCTCCGATACAACGCTCTTCGGCACAAGCACACCGCTCACAGAAGATGTCAGCGGCATTAAAGCCGTGTCCCCGCCGCCTGAAATGCAAAACTCCGCCAAATAATCAAAGCAGCCGTTATTATGTTCGCTTATGACCTCGGAGTTGATAGGCGTATAAATCCCTTTTTCAATGAGCAGCCTTGCTTCGGTTCCGTCGATAAAATATATATCAACATCGCTGTCACCGGCCATAAGCTTGATCATTGCTTCGGAGCTGCCGTATCCTTTTACATCGCACTGTATGCCTGTGAGCTCGGGTATCTCACTTAATTTCAGTATGCTACTGCTCGCGCCGCCGCTTCCGCTGTATTTGTCGCTAATAGTGACGATCGGGTTTGAGTCCTGTCCGAGTATAAATTTTGACTTAATAGCTTACTTACCGGCGTCGAGATATACGACATTTCCGTTTAAAAATCTCATACCTCCGTTGGATATTACATTTGCATCATAAACGAATACTGAGCTTTCTCCGCTTGCTGTCAGCTCTTTGATGCCGCCGTAAGCCGAGGAATAATACATTGTGCCGTTTTCATAAACAAACGAACATACATCTCCGATGTCGCCTGTCTCAAAAACAGCCGTCATTTCTCCGTCTGTCAGTTCATATATAGCAGATTTGTCGTCATCGAAAATATAGCAATAAGCTTTTCCGCTTTCCGATACATATAAGCAGGAGAATTTATCATTTGAAATCTGCTCGCATCTTCCGTCTTTGACATTTATTCTATAAAGCGAAGATGTGTACTGCAAGGCTTGATCGGCGATTATATAAATATCGTTGCCTGAAACGCACAGCCCCGATATACTGCCGCTGTTAAAACTGCTGATCGTCTCTTTTTTACCCGTTTCGGTATCAACTCTGACAACAGAGCTTTCCAGCGGAGAATACCCGTAGACAAGCCCGTCATAACAGCATATAGAATAAAGATATTCAACGCCGTCGTATGTTTTCAGAATTTCTCCGCTTGCGGTCATTTTGATGAGTTTATCCCCGCCGATGTATATGTTGAAATCATCATCAATTGCAAACTCGGTGCCTGCAACATCGGCCGCGCTGACGGCTTGCTCGGCATAGTTTTCGGTGTTGCTCATTTCGGCGGGCAGGTCAGAGTTGCACCCCGCCAAGATGAGCAGTATCATTGATAATGACATTAAAAGCTTTTTCATGGATAGGACACCGTCAGACGAATCGAAACGGGCGCAGCTGGTCTGATTTCTCATCTTCAAAACGTCAAAAAGCGCTGCAATTCTGATTCTTACTGTTTTTTGCATAACCATTCTCCTTTGCTTTTATATTAAAAAATCTATCTCCGAACAGCATTTCATTATACCGCAATATAATTATAGCATATTTCAATAAAGCTGTCAATATGTTATTTGCTGCATTTCTCTCTTATTTTGCGATATTTGCACATTTGGTTGAAAATCAAGAAGGAATGGTCAAAAACCACCCATCAGTGCATTACCGATGGGGTTGCCCTTGAGTTATTTTTGACTCAAGGGCGGATTTGCAAAGAATGTAAAGTGCTCTTATCAAGCAAGCCCGGCTATTTATTATCTTGTTCTTTACGCCTTCTCCTCCCGTCAAACCTGTTCCAGAAGTCAAGAACGGCGGCTTCGTAGTTGTCCTTTTCGACATAATAGGACATTCCGTGGTCGGCGCCGGGGACGATCAGCAGCTTTTTCGGCGAGGCGCAGGCCTTGTAATTCTCATAGGTCATCGTCACCGGAACAAAGGTGTCGTCGGTGCCGTGCGCCAAAAAGACGGGAACATCGGTCTTTTTCAAAGCCTCGACAGTTGAATACCCTGCCGCTTCAAAATCGGTCTTCCGCTTGCAAATCTCATTCGCGACCGCTTCCATAAGGCCGCTGTAAATGATGTGCATATTATGGCTCATCACATGGCGCCAGATGGCGTTGGGAGAGGTGAAGCCGCAGTCAGCGCAGATTCCGCAGACGTTTTCGGGAAGATCAAGCCCCGCCGCCATGAGCACCGTCGCCGCGCCCATCGACACGCCGCAGAGATATATCGGCAGATCGCTGCCGAAGCGTTCGTTAATATAGTTGACCCAATCGAGGCAGTCATAGCGCTCGGTCAGACCGAAGCCCATGCTGTCGCCGCCGCTCTCCCCCTGCCCGCGCTGTTCGGCATATAAAACCGAGCAGCCGTTTTCATGCCAGAAATCGGCAATCATTCCGAAATCGCGGTGCCAGGACGAACGCCAGCCGTGCATTGCGATCAAAATCCTCTTCGGATTCTCGCAGGGGATCCAGTGACCGACAATCTGAATGCCGTCGTGAGCGGTTATTGTGACCGTTTCGTTCTCGGTCTTCTCGAGCTTTTCGGACTTAGCCTCAAGTGCATCGATGAAATCCTGCCCCGGGCCGCCGCCCATGATAAGCTTTTCCGCACCCTTCGGCGCTTTCGGGATATCGCGGTCGAGCGCAACCTTCATCATGTACTTCGTCGTTAAATACGACGAGATCGCCGAAACGGCCGCCGCGCCTGCGGTCAGGCCGAGAAAGCGAAGACGTTTAACGTTTTTATCATTCATTTTAAATTCCTCCGTTTTGACACGTTCCTGCGTGCCTGGCACTCAAATATTCGTCGGGAAGATTATACCATGTTTTCACCGCAATTGCAACGGTTGATATTGCTCCGGTAAAACGCGAGAATGAACGCGCCGCTCGATGTCCAGGTGTAGGCCCTGTCCCTGAGACCGGCGCCGGTCACGACGTCAAAGTTCTCAGCGAAGCCGCTTGTTTGGCACATTTGCAGGAATTTTTCGGCGGCGCCGCGGGCAAGTTCCTCTTCGCCGCACTTTTTGAGGCCGTCGCAGAGGATAACGGTCGAGGGCGCCCAGATCGGGCCGCGCCAGTAGCCGTCGGAGCGATATGAAGGACTGCCGAGGCTCTCGGTCGCAAAGCCGTGTTCACTGATAAATCCTCCGGTTTTGAGGCTTGCGATCATCTTTTTGCGGCTTTCCTTCGGGAGCTTTTCACCGAGGATCAGACAGAGATATGGCAGCAAGCTTTTATTCTCAATCGGTTCATTTGCACCGCTTCGGAAAGCGATCGGAAGATCTCCGGGAAAGCATTTAGTTAAAAATGCTTTTAACAGTTTCTCTGATTCTGTTTTCCAGTTTTCAGACTGCTCCGGCATATCGAGCCGCTCGGCGAGTTCCGAAAGGGCGTCAAGCTGAAGAATCAGGAAGGCCGGAAGGTCGGGAGAGCAGACCGGCGGAACAGCGGCGAATACGGTCGAGTTGTCCCAACCAGAGTCGTTGCCGTGGGCGTATTCAGGCAGACCGTCGCCGTCAAAATCGTGGTAATTCAGCCACCAACGCGCCTGCTTTCCGAGCGCGGCATATGCCTCTTTGAGCTGTTCCCGGTTCGGCTTCATTCCGCTTTCGAGCATTTTCATCAGCGCCCAGCCGTGGATCGGCGGCTTGACATAGTTTCGGATAATCTTTGAATCGTTCACGCTGTCGGGCAGGCGGCCGGTGTCGTCCTGAAAGTCGAGCATTAACATAAACTGCTCCCATGCGGCCTCAGGATTTTTATAGCTCAGTGCGAGCGCGTTGAAGCAGTGATCCCAGCTCCAGACACTGGTCATGTGATTTTTAGACATCAGCATCGCCGGACGCTTTAAAAATCCTCTCGGGGCGACATAAGCCGACCAGTTCAGATATGCGCCCAAAATTGACAGTTCCTCATAATTTTCAATCACCGGATAGCCGGAACGGAAGGCGTTAAACTCCTCAGCGACTGCGAGGCGGCAGGAATCGAAGTCATATTCGGGGCAGTTTCTGTCCCACTCCGACTGCACCTCTTTTATCACCAGCAAAAAGCCGCGCTCGCCGGAAATTTTTAGTCGGGAAAACTCCGAAGACTGCTCACGCCAGCGCTGTTCGAGCGCGATTTCGCCCTCCTGCGCCCAGATTGCGAAGCTCGTGTTGTTTTTGTAGCAATTGGCGAAATAGCAGTGTCGGCCGTCGGCGTCGAGCTCGTAAATATAGTCGTAAGGCCCGCTCTCGGTCATAAAGTCAAGCGTGAGGCTCGAGCCTGCGGAGCCGCGTATCAAAAGGGTTTCGTGGTCGGGATAGCAGAGACCGAACACAGCATTTTCCGAAAAAACACTCAGCGAGCCGCCGTCGAGTTCAGCAGAAAAATCGTCAGTAGACAAAGCTATTTTTGCAACGATCGGGTTTGAAGCCGAGCCGCTGACCGTCTTTAAATATAAGCCTCGCGGGATACTGCGGCCCTGCCAGCGGGCCGCAAGCTCGGATACCGCGAGATATGAGCCATAGCGAGAAAAAGGGATTTGAGAAAGATCGAATTTCATTTTTACCTCCGAAATATTAGCGATCCAAGGGAAGAAAATACCCGCAAGCGAGCCTGCGGGCATGGGAATTATTTAAGCTTTGCGCCGTCGCGGAAGGCGTCGCCGACCTTTTCGCCGAGGCGGATATATGCCGCAGAGGTCGGGTCGAAGATTATCGCATTGAGCTTCTTATAATCGACATTTCCGTCGGTCAGAATGCTCTCGTCGGCGCTGACGTTCACTATCTCACCGACGACGATGCCGTCCTCGTTGAATTTGACGAGCCTGCACTCGAGGGTCAGCGGAAGCTCGTTGATGATCGGGGCGTCGACAATATCGCTTTTAGTGGTGGTAAAGCCCGCTTTTGTGACCTTGTCGGGCTCTTTATTTCCCGAGACGATTCCGAGATAGTCGCAGGCGACGACGGTCGGCGCGGTCGCGAAGCTGACGGTAAACGCCTTTTTCAGCCTGATGTTTGAGGTGGTTTTGTGTTCGCTGAGGCAGAGCATGACGAGATTTGTGTCATACTGGCCGCCCCACGCGGCGTTCATTACGTTGGGTTTGCCGTTTTCGTCATAAGTGCCGATCATCAGCACCGGCTGGGGATATACCCAGGGCTTTGAACCGAAATTCTTTCTCATAACTGTTCCTCCTTGAATTTATGTCAATAGATTTTGTGTGCAGGGGGTATTGATATTATAATACCACATCGGCGGAGGATATGCAAGATGAAAATGGAATTTTTGAGGAGAGCTTCCTTTCCCATATTAAAATAATCTCATGTAAAGAATTCTTTAAATCTGAATGTGACAAAATTCAGTTATTTCTAGCTCTGCTCACTAAATCAGCTGCTGATTGCTGCCGAGCTCCATTTTTCGGCTTCGGTATTCCGACGGCGAAAAGCCGACCGCGAGCTTGAACTGCCGCGAAAAGTGGGCGGGGCTGTTGAAGCCGCAGAGTCCGGCGATTTCGGTAACCGGCTTTCTTGTTGAGGCCAAAACGTTTTTCGGCACAGGTCTGTGTTTTGACTATTCGATTGCGGCCTTTCTTGTAAATATCCTGCGGATTATTTCAGGGCTGAATTTCGGCTCGCGGGAATAGGTATAGAGCCCGTTAGCCTCCTGCTCTACGTCGTAGAGCTGAGTGTAACAGAGGCCGAAAATTTCGGGGTTGTCCATTATCGCGTCGGTCAGGCCCTTGAGCCGCGCCAAAAATTCCTCCTCGGTTTTCGGGGCGTCGCCGTAACCCCAGGCGTTTTCGGCTCCCGATTTATCCCACCTGATTCCGCCGTATTCGCTGACAAACATCGGCTGGCCGCCAAAGCGCTGTCTTTCGGGGAAGGGGTTCCATGCGTGCTCGTCGCCGTTCGGGAAATTTTCGAGCTTTTTGCGGAAAATTTCGGGATTCTGTTCGTAATCGTGAATGTCGAAGATGTCGGTGACAACGTGGAAATGGCCGCTGGTGTCGATGCAGGGCCGAGTCGGGTCGAGGAGCTTTGTGAAACGGTAAACGGTTTCAAGGATCATATCGCTCTGAGGCCGGCCGCGATAGTCCCACGTTTCATTGAAGGGACACCAACCGACTATTGAGGGGTGGTTGAAGTCGCGGGCAACCGCCTCCTGCCACTCGTTCAGAAAGCCGCCGAGATTCGCTGGGTCGGAATGGTCGAAGCCCCAGCTTGCGTATTCGCCCCAGACTAGATAGCCGAGGCGGTCGCAGTGGTATAAAAACCGCGGTTCAAAGACCTTTTGGTGGAGCCTTGCACCGTTGAAGCCGAGAGCCAAAGAGAGCTCGATGTCGCGGACGAGCGCGTCTTCGCTAGGTGCAGTGTAGATTCCGTCGGGATAAAAGCCCTGGTCGAGAACTAACCTCTGGAATACGGATTTTTCGTTTATCAAAAACTTTTTGCCCTCGAGCCGCACGCTTCTCAGACCGAAGTAGCTTTCGACTTCGTCCTCGCCGAATTTCAGGCAGACGTTGTAGAGCCGCCCGTTTCCGACCTCCCAGAGATGTTTTTCGGACAGCGGAATATCGAGGGTCAGAAGTCCGCCGGACGACTCGCCGAAGCCGCTGCCGACCTGCCTTCCCTCATAAGTCACGGTTGCGGAGAGATCGCCGCGGCCGCAGAGATCGGCGGCAAGAGTTACCTTTTGGTTCAATGAGTCGGGATAGAATTTAACGCTCTTGATATAGCTTTTCGGGACAAATTCGAGCCAGACGGTCTGCCAGATTCCGGTAGTTCGGGTGTAGTCGCAGCCGTGGGAGTAATAGAGCTCAGACTGCTTGCCGCGCGGCTGATATGGGGCGCGGACGTCGTCGATTGCGCAGAGGGTTAGCGAATTTTCTCCGATGCGGACATGAGATGAAATGTCAAATTCAAAGGAGGTATAGCCGCCTTTGTGTCTGCCGACCTCGGAGCCGTTTATCCATACAATCGCTTCATAGTCGACGGCGCCGAAGTGAAGAATCACGCGGCCGGAGAGCTGTGAATCGCTTAAAATAAAGGTTCTGCGATACCAAACGGCGTTCATGAAGTCTTTGTTGCCAACTCCGGAAAGCTCGCTTTCGGGGCAGAACGGGACTGTGATGCTTCCGCTCAGACGGTCAGCCTCATATAATTTTCTGTCAATTCCGCTTTTTGAATTGTCGGTTTCAAATTCCCATCTGCCGTTGAGATTTTGCCAGTTTTTTCGCATAAACTGCGGGCTGGGGTGTTCGGGTCTCGGAACGTTCATTATTATCGCCTCCTGATTCAATTATAGCTTTGCGAGCGGAAAAGTCAAGAAAAGCGGGTGTAAAGATTAAATCTGCATTGATTTCAGCGTGATCTGCATAGACTGAGACGGAAAACAAGAGTGCGGCAAATGCCCCCGAAAAAGCAAATATTAAAAACCACCCCCGGGCGGCAGGCGCTCGGGGGCTTGCTCATGAAATGTATCAGGATGAATATCCTTATCTTCTCTTTGAAATCGCTGCCGCTGCAAGGGCGATCGCCGCAGGAAGAAGGGCAATCGAAAGGCCGGTCGCGGGAGCGGACTGCTCGGCGGGTGCTGTTGCTTCGGGAGCGGGAGCTTCTTCGGCAGGCGCGGAGCCGCTGTCGGTCTCGGCAGGTGCTGCTTCAGGCTCGGGCTCGGGTTCCGGCTCAGGCTCAGGCTCGGGAACCTTTGAAATGATGATATAGGCAATGTTCAGAGTCGGCATATCGGATTTGCCCTCGACGGTGATAAAGCCGTCAACCGGAGAAGCTGTGCCGGCTGCAACGCCGCACTCATCAGGCGTCGCCATTATTCCGTCTTCGGCGAGGCTGCCGTTGAGATAAAGCTCAGCGGGAACAGAGTTTTCCTAAGGCGAGGCAAAGCCGACTTCGACGGTATATTCGCCGTCCTCGGGAAGCTCGAAATTATAGGTGATGACTCGGTCGAGGCCGTTTTCAAACATATTGTGGCAATAGCGGTTTGACTTCTCCTTCGGGACATCTGCACCGGCGTCATTGTACTCAAAAGCCCAGGTCCATGTCGTGTTGAATCTCGAATCGCCGTAGGATTCGGTCGAGGCCGCGTCGAGCGTTTCGTCGACAACGCCCCACTGCATACCGGTCGACGGGTCAGCTCCGAAGAACTGGTCGGTGACCGAATTGAGTGCGCCGAAAGCGTCGCCGTCGGAAACGGTGTCAACGAGATAGTCGCCGCAGTCTACAAAGTAATAGACCACCGGCTCGTCGTCGGCAAAGGCTGTCAGCTGGGTTGAAAGAATCAGCGCCGCCGCATTATGACCGAAACGGCAATTTTAATTGTTTTTTTCATGAAAATACCTCCTCAAAATGATAAATTGCAAGGAATATCTGCATTTTCATTATATAATATATACAATTGCAATTCAATACATATCCTACTCTTATTTTTCACGATTTGAGGGTGAGGCGGAGATAAGAATACAGTATTAGCAACCATCATATAAGCGCAGTTGCTTTATGCGCATAGTTTTCACCTATCCCCTATTGCCTATCAAAGCCTGAGCCTCAAATCTTCTTTAAACTTGCCACGTCTCGGTCTGCATTCACAGCGTTAATTTTCGCGACGCTTCAGGTTGTAAATGCCTGACACTGCATTTGCCTGTATCTCTGCCATACTGACAGATAAATTCAAAGTCGCCAGACAGCAGCATTTTTGAAAACGATAAGTCAGCAGCCGAACTGCTTCGGAATTCTGAAAAAATAGTCTCAAACCCCGTTTCCGGAAGCCACTCGTCGACATCGAAGACGTTTTTCCCGCCATTTTTTCCGGATTGAATCTATTCACCGTGCAAACAAAGCTGCCATCGTCCGCCATTGCTGGGGAAACTTCAGCACTGTCCGAAATGTGCTCTGCAAGCGCTATTTTTCGTGATTCGTCACAAAATCTCCTCGACCTTTGCCTTTACCTTGTCAAGCGATTCGGTCGGCTCAAAGCGCGCGACGATCTCGCCGTTTCTGTCTATCAAAAATTTGGTGAAATTCCACTTGATATTGCCGTTGTTCTTGTAATCCTTGTCCATCTTCTTGACGATCGGCTTGAGGATCAGAGCCATCGGACCGGAAAAGCCGGCAAAGGTGGTGTTTTCCGTCAGATATTTGTAGAGCGGGATCGCGTTTTCGCCGTTGACGTCGATCTTTTTGAACTGCGGGAAGGAGATCCCGAACCGCCCGGTGCAGAAGGTGTGAATTTCCTCGTCGCTGCCCGGAGCCTGCTCGCCGAACTGGTTGCAGGGGAAGTCGAGAATTTCAAACCCGTCCTTCTGATGAAGCTCGTACAGCTCTTGGAGCTCGGCATACTGCGGCGTGAACCCGCAGCCGGTCGCGGTGTTGACGATTAAAAGAACTTTGCCCTTGTAGTCTGAAAGCGCAACCTCGCTGCCGTCCTGAGCCGTTACTTTGAAATCGTAGATGTTCATAATTTTACCTCCATTTTAATTTTGTGCTATTTAATAGTGCACGATTGATATAAGTATTATAAAACAGAAAATATAAACTGTCAAGAGAGTCAGGGAATTGTATGCGCCCTAAGAGGCCACATCAAAAAAGAAGATTGTCAGAAGTCAGATATCAGGATTTCAAGGTGCCGTCCCGGTGATATATCTAAATTACGAATAATGCATGCGAAACGGACACTCAGCTTTCAAATCTCAAGTCGCGCTTTAGGCGCTGTCAACATCTGCTGTCTTTACATCTTTCGCGTGGCGCGATATAATTGAATCAACAAAAGCGCTTTTGAAATTTTTAAATCTTTGGGAGATGATAATAATGACTATCGGACAGACAATTAAATCATTAAGGCGTGAGCAGGACATCACGCAGGAGCAGTTAGGGGAATATCTCTGCGTTTCGCCGCAGGCGGTCAGCCAGTGGGAGACCGACAGGACCGCGCCGGACATTTCTCAGCTTCCCGCTCTGGCAAACGTGTTCGGAGTGACCACCGACCGCCTTCTGGGAGTAGACATTACCAAGACAAACGAGAAGATAAAAGCGATAGCGGACGAATCGAAGGCATTTTATGCGCAGTCAAAGTTTGAAGAGGCGGTATCGGTGCTCAGAAAGGGGCTCGCGGAGTTCCCGCGCTCTTATCAGATAATGTATCTGCTCGCGGAAAACCTCAGCTGCCTCGGCAGGTTCGATGAAGCCATAGAGCTTTGCAAAAAGATACTCTCGGAATGCACCGATTTTGAGCTTCGCTGCGAAACAACTCAGACGCTCATCTATGCCTACCGAAACTCAGGAAACCGCCAATGCGCCGTTGAAACGGCAAAGGCCTGCCCGCCGACGTGGTTCTCAAAGGAGGATATGCTAATGTTCCTGCTCGAAAAGACCGACGCCGATTTCAAGCCGAATTTGCAGGAATATATGCTGTTCTGCCTCGGGCGTTTGGAGATGGGCCTCAGAATGCTCGGAAACGACGAAGCTTCATTCTCCGCCGACGACAGGCTCAGTCTCTTAAAGCAGTGCGTCGGGGTATGCGAAACGGTTTTCTGCGACGGTGATACTGCCTATCACTCTTACTCTTTAGCCGGCGCTTTTGATGATATGTCGGTTATATACGCCAACCGCAAAGACACAGAAAACACTCTTTTGTGCCTCGAAAAAGAAGCGGAGCATGCCGCAAGGTTCCTGAGCTACAATTTTAACTCGCACTACACCTCCCCCGCTTTCAGAGGCAAAGAAGTAATGGATTGGATGCCGAACCCCGACGGCAAAAATCTCGCCGACGACATTTTGGATGGGCTTAATTGCCCTGTTTACGACTTCGTTCGCGATACAGACAGGTTCAAAGCGGTTGTCAAGAGGCTGGAAAACGTTAAGTGAAGGCAAAGATATAACGCGATGCAAAAGAGAGTACCCAAGCAAGAGCTTGGGTACTCTTTTATGTTGCGCAGATTGGAACAAACTCCCCCGACAAACTTCCCGCATAGGCAAATTTATCGCTTCTTTAGCCCTGCTTATTTTTTCGTAAGCGCGCGCCCGTTGAAAATAAGCGCTGCTTGCTGTATAATATAATCATCACTTAACGGAGGTGCGCTGTGAATTATTTGATCGTCGGATAACGGATTCAGAAATTCCGAAAGGAAATAGGCATTACTCAAAAAGAGCTCGTAGAGGCGATAGGAGTCAGCAGCTCGGCGGTTTCGCAGTGGGAGACCGGCGGGACTCCGGACATATCCCTCCAGCCTGCTATCGCCGACCGGCTCGGCGTTACCGTCGACGCCCTTTTCGGCCGCGAAAAGATTACCGAGGAAAATATGCGGGAGGTGCTGCCGCGCTATATCGCGTCGCTGCCGGAATCTAAACGCCTTGATGAGATCTGCCGCCTGATGTGGGAGACGCTTAAATCGGGCTGCGCGGGACTTTCTTCATCAACCGATAACATTCCGCAGGACTCGAGCATATATTTTGCTTCGGATGAAGGGATAATGCTCGGCTCTTTAACTGATGTGTCCTATATATCGGTGTTCCCCGACCCCGAAAAAGGATATGAGGCGTATTTTGCGGATGACGGCAAATACCGCAGGCTTTTGTTCGGCGATTATCCGGACTATGGCGGCGGGATATTCTATGACGGTACAGAGCTCCGCGAGATTAACCGCGACAGGCTCAATCGGGTGGCTGCGTGCATACATCAGTATGTATTCCTCTTCGACGATACCGTCCGCAACAACATCTGCCTGTTTGACGGTTTCAGCGACGGGCAGTTTGACCGGGCGGTCAGAACGAGCGGCGTCCGGAAATTTATAGAGACGCTGCCCGAGGGTGCGGAATATGTTGTCGGCGAGCACGGCGAACGGCTTTCGGGCGGTCAGAAGCAGAGAATCGCAATCGCAAGAGCGCTGATAAGGAACACAAACTTCCTGATTCTCGATGAGGGTCGCCTGCGTTAGACGAGCAGACCGCCTCGGAGATCGAAAGCGAGCTTTTGAAGATGAAAGACCTCACTTTGCTGACGGTCACGCACCATCTGAAAAACCCGCAGGAGTATGACGCGGTGTTTGAACTGAGCGGAGGGAAGGTTAAGGTGAAAATTATGTAAATGCGGCTTCAAATTTGAGCGCATAAAATCTGCTCCTTGCCCATTCGGGAAGGAGCAGATTTTAATGTAAGTGTGGGAAGGGGAACGTTGCCAAACTTTTTCAAAAGTCTCGAACGAAAATTTTAAAATAAAACTTGAGAAACCCCCGAGTTTATTTTTTGCTCTAAATACTTACCAGTCTCAGATCTTCCTGAACACCGCTGCGTTCCAGATGTCGCGGTGGCGCTGCTCAAGGAGAGTAAAGCCTTGAGCCTTGACGGCCTCTAATACCTCGTCGAGTCTGTCGTCGATTATTCCGGACAAAACGAGTATTCCCGCGGGTTTTGTCAGCTCGGCAAAGAGCTCGCGCATATAGAGCAAAACATCGGCGACAATGTTGGCCGCGACAAGGTCATATGCTTTACTGATTTTGCTGTGCAGTTCCGGGTCGGCTACGGCGTCGCCGCAGTAGAGGCTGACCTTGTCTGCCGTTATTCCGTTTTTCTCGGCATTACGGCGGGATATTTTGATCGCGTCGGGAGAAATGTCGACGCCGACTGCGCTCTTTGCGCCGAGAGCAAATGCAGAAATGAAGATTATCCCGCTTCCGCAGCCGAGGTCGATGACGCTGTCGCCCTCCGAAATATATCTCTCCATCAGCTCAATGCAGAGCTGAGTTGTGTGGTGGCGGCCGGTGCCGAAGCTGTTTTCGGGGTCGAGCTCGATTATCTTTCTGCCCTCGGGGTCGGGAACCGTCTCCCATGAGGGCTTGATTATTATTTTCTCACCGATCGGCTGGGGCTTGAAAAATTTCTTCCACTCGTTCGCCCAGTCCTCCTCGCGGATATTACCACGCTCGGTGCGGTATTCGATTCCGAGAGCCGTCAAGCGATCAAGCGCGCAGCCGATAGATTCAAGTTCGGCGGCGCCGTTTTCGTCGCCGGATATATAAACGGTCACATACGCCTCCCCTGCCGTCGCGGACTTTAAAAGCTCGTCGTCGATATAGTCCCAGCTCGAATTCTTTTCGGCGGCAAATTCCTTTATATCCTCGGGATCATTGATCACAAGGCCGGTCACGCCGGCGGAGATAAGCGCGGCGGTAAGCTGCTCGATATTTCTATGTTCGGCGTAAATTCGGAGTTCGATCCACTCCATCTAAATTCCCCCTTTTCTTTTTATATAGTCTATCACAACGCTTGCCTCTCGTCAAAGGGTAAATGTAAATTTTTTATTAACACTACTGTTGTAGTATTGACGAATTTATAAGACTGCGGTAGTATATAGATGTGATCACAAATACTAAAAAAGGAGGACGGTTATGGATTACAAGCTTTTTGACTCCGAGCTGAAGGTGATGAATGTGCTCTGGCGCGAGGGAGACGTCCCCGCGAGGCGAGTCGCCGAGGTTCTCGGAAAAGAGGTCGGTTGGAACATCAACACCACATACACCCTTATAAAGAGGTGCATCAGCAAGGGCACGGTAGAGCGCTCAGAGCCGCATTTTATCTGCCATGCTCTTGTCACAAAGGACGAGGTTCAGGAGGTCGAGACAGACGAACTGATCAACAGAGTTTATGACGGTTCGGCGGATAAGCTCTTTTCGGCGCTTTTGGGCCGCAAGAAGCTCACAAAGGAGCAGATCGAGCGGCTCAGGGCGATTGTAGGCGAGCTGGAGTAAAATGATGGATCTTTTGAGAATGAGCATTCAGGGCGGGATCATGATCGCGGCGATAGCGGTTTTCAGGGCTGTGTTTATAAACAGGCTGCCGAAGACATTCTTTATCCTGCTCTGGGAGGCGGCGATAATTCGGCTTTTGATACCGTTTCGGCTGCCAGAAGCGGCAAAGGAAGCTGCCGCAAAGCAATCTGCCGTTTTCGGCACGGATATTTCCGGAAACATGGGAACTTTTGCGCAGATTCCGGCGGTTTTGGGCGAAGGCACGGGCGCTTATCCTGCGGCGGAGGGAATTAAACCGGATATTGCCGCGGCGATATGGCTGATCGGCGCGCTGATAATGGTGGCCTATTTCGCAGCAACATATATCAGATGCAGGCTGGAATTCAGGTTCTCGCTGCCGCTGAAAAGCGATTTTGCCTCGGAATGGCTAAAAAGCCGAAAGCTCAAAAGAACAGTAACGGTCAGGCTGAGCGGAGCGGTCAGCTCGCCGATGACCTACGGCCTGATCAGACCGGTGATACTTTTGCCGAAAGGCTTTGACGCCGGTGACACGGAAAAGCTCAGATTGGTTCTCCTGCACGAATTCAACCATATCCGCAGGGCGGACGGGGTTCTAAAATTCTTCTCAAACACCGCGCTCTGCATACACTGGTTCAATCCGCTGGTCTGGGCGATGCACAGCCTTATCGCAAGGGACATTGAGCTGAGATGCGATGAAGACGTTCTGAGGGAGCTCGGGATAGATTCCCGCAAAGACTATGCTCTCGCGCTCATCGAGCTTGAGGAAAAAAGAAGTGGTCTTTCACCGATTGGCCCGGGCTTCGCAAGAACGGCAATCGAAGAAAGGATTGGTGCAATTATGAAATACCGCAACACAACAATACTGTCTGTTGTCGCAGCGGCGGTTATCGCTGCCGCGGTCGGGATCACTGTTTTCACCGCGGCGGGAACGGACGGCAGACAGACCGCAAATCTGCATGAATTTGAGGAAGCAAAGCTCTCGGGATATAAAACCGAGATCACTCCGCCGAATGACGCGGTCACACTGGAGCTAGACGAAGCAAAAAAGGGCTTCACCATTCCGGCGGGAGGAACCGTTGTTCTGACAAACGGCGGCGAGGACTTTGTTCTCGAAGAGGGCAAAATTTTATCGCTCAGATTGAGCCGACTGCTGCCGGAGGGATATGACCTCTCTCTGCCGCCGAATCAGGAGCTTTATGCGGGGCTTATTGAGGACGGAAAGTGGTATCCACAGTGCTTCACCTATGGCGGGTCGACATATGGCGAAGACGACCTTGACGAATATACAGTGTGGGTCGAGACATACGGAGATCTGACGATGGAGGCAAAATACAGCGAGGCCGGCGATATGTATGCCAACGGAAAGGTTACCGAAATTCCGGTTTCGCTGAGCTGCAAAGAGGTCGACGGGGACAAATCGAAGAGCTTTGAGCCGGGCAGCTATCAGATCTTTCTCACTAACCCGAACAGCGACGAGCTGATTATCTGCGGTGTTGACTTTAAGATCACCGAGCAGAGCGGCGAAATGACTCCGGAGGAAACGTCGAAAAGAGCCGAGGTCTACGGCAATATCGACGTCGGCGCAAATTATATCATTTCGGACATGACGACCGTCGGCCCTGACGGGGTTTACGTTCATCTTTCAAACGACCCGACGCCGAACAGAAGCTACCGCGTTACGGTCAGCAGCGCGGACGGAGAGACTCTAAGAACCCAGACGACGATCAGCAACTGTGTGCTGATTCAGGGACTCAAAGAGGGAGAATACATCATCACGGCGGCGACATCTCTTGACGACAGCAGCTGGGTCGACTGCCCTGCCCTCGACTTCGGCACCCTTGAGGTCTCAAAGGGAGTCAATGTAACGGTCAGCGCGGAAACCGCCTCCGAATTAAACGGTGTGATAATCTCTGCCCCGATGATTTATATAGACATCGTCGAGGGCGGCGATTTGAAGGCCGACCACTTCACCGCAGGCACAAGCCTTACCGTTTTCAACGTCTCCGGCGAAGGCGTTTACTTCGAGAAGGGCGAAAAGGCGACGGTCACGGTCGACCGCCCCGAGAACGAAGTTTCGCACGGCGGCGAGCTGATCGTCGGGTATATCTTTGACGGCGAACAGCATGAGCTCGGCAGAAGCAGCGACGAGAGCATGGAGGATATCGAGGCCATGTTCGAGGCAAAAAAGAGCGGCAGATATGAGTTCTATATTCAGTACACCTCGAACGCGTTGACGGCGGTGGACAGATTTGAGGTTGAGAAAGAATAGGATAATGTGAAAATAAGACCCGAGGATTCTCGGGTCTTATTTTTTGAGCAGTTTGATTTGTTTGAGGCAATGGAAGATAAGCTGTCGGCGGAACCTCCTAAGTTGGTTCCCCCAACCGCAGCTTTCAATTCCCCGCTCTCATCTCGCCTTATAATTCAAGGCACGCAGGGAATTAAGGATTGCCAGAACCGTCACACCGACGTCGGCAAAGACGGCGGCCCACATTCCGGCATAGCCGAAGAGCTCGAGGGCGATTATGACGAGCTTTGTCAGAAACGCGAACGCGACGCACTCATAGACTATCTTCATCGTTCTGCGGGAAATTTTTACCGCGAGCGGAAGCCTCGAAAGCCTGTCGTCGAGGATCACGACGTCAGCGGTTTCGATTGCTGCGTCGGAGCCGAGGCCGCCCATCGCAACGCCGATATCCGCCTCGGCGAGGACCGGCGCGTCGTTGATTCCGTCGCCGACGAAAACGGTCTTGCCGCCCTTATCGGTAATCATACTCTCGATCTCGCGGCACTTCCCCTCCGGCGTCAGCTCGGCGCGGACATCGCTTATCCCCGCTTCGGAAGCGACGCTTTCTGCCGACTGCTTTCTGTCGCCCGAAAGCATTACTACCTTTTCAACTCCAAGCTTTTTGAGCTCGGCAACTGCGGCGGCGCTGTCAGGCTTCAGACTGTCTGAAAGGGTTATGGTTCCCGCAGGCTCGCCGTTTTTGAGGACTGCGACGGCTATTCCGGAGGCTGACGGGTCTTCAGAACGGCAGACGGTTATCTCTGCGCCGCCGACCGTCGCTTTTATCCCCTTTCCGGCCTGCTCGACGGCATCGGCTACGGCGGAATTGTCGATCTTTTCGCCGTAAGCCCTGACTATCGCCTTCGCGATCGGGTGGGTCGAACGGCTTTCGGCGTGAGCCGCGAGGCGCAGAATATCTTCGCCGCCGCTGACAGACGTCACCGAAAGCTCGCCGGTCGTCAGCGTGCCGGTTTTATCGAGCGCGACATTCGAGAGCTTCGCTAGTGCTTCGATCGAAGCGGCGCCCTTTATCAGTATACCGTTGCGGGAGGCACAGCCGATCCCAGCGAAGAAGCTCAGCGGGACGGATATTACAAACGCGCAGGGGCAGGAGACGACGAGAAGCGTCAGACCGCGGTAGAACCATTCCGTAAAGGTATCGGCATAGCCGGTAAAGATCGGGCAGACGAACGCGATCGCGAGGGCCAGGGCGACGACTGCGACGGTGTATTTTTTGGCGAAGCGGGTTATGAACCGCTCGGCCTTTGCCTTCTTTTCCTGAGCATTTTCGACCAGCTCCAAAATCCTCGCGGCGCTCGATTCGCCGTAAGGGCGGGTGACCTCGACCTCGATCGAGCCGGAGGTGTTTATCCCTCCTCCGTAGACCGGATCGCCGGCCTTTGCGTTCACCGGCAGAGATTCGCCGGTCAGTGCGGAATTGTCGATTGCGGTCTCACCGCTTAAAATTATCCCGTCGACTGCGATTCTCTCGCCCGCGACGATAACCGCGACGTCCCCCGCTCTGACATCTTCGACTGCGGTATCGACAAGCTCGCCGCCGCGCTTTACTGTCACGCTGTCGGGGCGGAGCGCGAGAAGCGAGGTTATTGAGCGGCGGGAGCGCTCGCAGGCGATGTCCTCAAGAAGCTCGCCGACCGAATAAAACAGCATTACCGCGACCGCCTCGGTCGTCTCGCCGATTCCGATTGCGCCGACCGTTGCAACCGTCATCAGAAATTCCTCGTCGATAGAGTGTTCGGTGATCAGCTCTTTTATTGCGTTGATTATCACCTCTGCGCCGACGATAAGATAAGCGACGCCGAGCAGAGCATGATGAGGGATACCCTCGAAAAACAGCGCAGCGATAAACAGCGCTCCGGCGAGGATTATCTTTATAAGCTGAGTTCTGATCTCGCCCTTGTCCTCTTCGCCGCGGAGCTTTTCTTCACAGCAGGAGCAGCCGTGCTCCTCGCAGTTATCGTGCTTATGCTTGTGCTTATGTTTCGCGCAGCTCTCTGAGCCGCATAAAATCTCTTCTGCCATAACGTTTTCCCCTTTCATTCCGATATATGTTCAAGACCGGTCGCCAGCATCGTCGAGACGTGGCTGTCGGCAATCGAGTAATAGAGCGATTTTCCCTCGCGGCGGTATTTGACAAGACCGGCCTGCTTCAAAGTCCTGAGCTGATGTGAGACGGCCGACTGAGTAACTCCGACCAGCTCCTGAATGTCGCAGACGCACATCTCTCCGCCGAGAAGGCAGAAGAGGATTCTGACGCGGGTCATGTCGGAAAGAGCCTTGAAAAGTTCGCTGACGAAATAGGCTTCCTCCTCGGTTATCATCTTGTCGGCAAGGCGCTTGACGAGCTCGATGTTCTTTCCCCCGCATTCGAGGTGATGAGGACACTCGAAGCACTGTTCTTTATTTTCTTCCATAGCAATCTCCTTTCAACGTATGAACAACTGCTCATATATTATTATATTCATTCTGAGCAATTTGTCAACTGACAATTTATAACTTTTTATTGACATATAGTAAAATGCCCCTGTCTTGGCGGCAGAGGCATTTTTGGAGATGTATGTTATCAGTGGGACTCAGATCATTCGGCGGAGCAGCAGAAGAAGCCCGTGGGCGGCGCGGTATTGTTCTTCTCGGTAGTTGAGGATATAGATGTATATTGCCAACGCGGCGACGGCGAATATCCCGACGATGACTCCGAGCAGGACATACCACTTTCCTCTTTGAACGCGGGTCTCGATTATATCGCGGAAATAGGTCGTTTTTAGAGGCTTAAGCAGCGCGAAATAGAGCGGGACCGACACCAGAACCGCGACAACTGCATTTATGGTTGAGGTCAGAAGGTTTGTCGCCGAGGTCAGGACCGCGGTGCCGAACGCTGCGCCGTAGGCAAAGCGCTGGACGATAAAGGTCCTGCCGACATAGAGGACTATATACATAAGCTGACCCATTATCGCGCTGAAAATGATATGTCCCCTTTCGCTGACGAAGCGCTTTTCGCTCTTTGCGAGATAGCCGCAGATATAGCCCATCGCGGCTTTGGAAAGGAAGGTGAACGGCGCGGAGGCGATATATGCAGGGTCGAGGACATCATAAAGCGCGGCGCCGATTCCCGAGGCGAGCGCGCCGGGAGTTCCGAACAGAAGCCCCGCGAGCAGACACATCGAGTTGCCGAAATGTATTCGGGTTATCAGGACGCCGTTCGGGATTTTGATCTGGAGATAGTTGCCGACAAAGACGAGCGCGGCCATCAGACCGACGGCGACAATTGTCGTTAGCTTTTTGTTTTTCATTGATGACACCTCTTTGGATTTGTTGAGGCTATTATATCCCGTTAAAGCGGAGAATGCAAATTCGGGATCTTGATTTTCGGCGGCGAATTTTTTGTGCAAAATAAACGTCTGTCAACCGAAATATCGGGCGGCAGACGTCGTTTTTAACAATCAAATTGTTAATGAAATGTGAACGAAAAAGCCGTGGCTTAATTCTGAACAAAAGCGGGAATAAGAGTAAGAAAAAAATGTGCAATAAGTAGAATCAATCTTCTTCAGGCTCTTCGGGCATATCCCAGTTGTGGAAGACCTCCTGAACGTCGTCGTTGTCGTCGAGGGTGTCGAGAAGGAGGTTCATATATCTGATCTGGTCGGGGTCGGTTAGGGTGGTATAGGTCGAGGGAACCATCGCGTCCTCGGCGGAGATGACGGAATAGCCCATTCCCTTAAGAGCCTCGGCGACTTTAAAGACGTCGTTAGGCTCGGCGGTCACTTCGACAGAATCCTCCTCGACATTGAAGTCGGTAGCTCCCGCCTCGAAGCAGTCCTCCATCAGCTTGTCCTCGTCGCAGCCGTTGTTTTCGAGGACGATCACGCCCTTGCGGGTGAACATAAAGGAAACGCAGCCGTTGGTGCCGAGATTGCCGCCGAATTTGTCAAAATAGTGGCGGACGTCGCCGGCGGTGCGGTTCTTGTTATTGGTCAGGCACTCGACGATGACAGCGACTCCGCCCGGGCCGTAGCCCTCATAGACGATAGTCTCATAGCTGTTCTTGTCGGTGTCGCCGGCGGCCTTTTTGATAACGCGCTCGATGTTGTCGTTCGGGACGTTGTTGGCCTTTGCCTTTGAAATCAGGTCGCGGAGCTTGGAGTTCGACGCGGGGTCGGCTCCTCCCTCTTTAACGCAGACGGTTATTTCGCGGCCGATACGGGTGAAGATCTTTGCCTTCGCGCCGTCGGCTGCCTCTTTCTTTCTCTTGATATTATTCCATTTTGAATGTCCGGACATAAAAACTGCTCCTATCAAAAATGATTATTACCTTATGATTATATCACAGAATTTCGGGCTGGTCAAGCATAATATATGCTGCAAGGCGGGATTCTTTGAACTATTAAAGAGGGTGGGTGAAAACTTTTAAATCTTCTCTCACGTTTCTGACATTATCATCTCAAAAATCGCGGTGATGCGTTCTCCGTCGCCCTTTAGTCTAAGATAGCCGAAAAGGCATTCGAGGCCGGTCGCACGGCGGTAATCCTGCGCCGAGGAATGCTTCGGCGGGGTGATTCCGTCGGCGTTTCTGCCGCGCTTATATACCGCCTGTTCCTCGTCGGTCAGCCGGTCAAATATCCTCTCGACAGCCTTTGACTGAAACTCACAGCAGACATATTTAACGGCTTCGTTGTGGAGCTTTGCGGCTGGCATATTCGCGCGGGTAACTATCAGCTCTCTGACAAGCTGCTCATAAACCGCATCGCCCAAAAAGGCGAGCGCCGCAACGCCGTATTGATTGGCTTCCTGTTTCGTCATCGCTACCTCACATAGTCAAACTCAAAGCCGCAGACCGAAACGGTGTCGCCCTCGCTGATCCCGAGGCGCTCGAGCTCGTCGATTATCCCGCTCGACCTCAGAACAAGCTGGAAGTGCTGGAGGCTCTCATAATCGTCCATATCTGCCATTCTGAGGACTCCCTCGAGCCAATCGGCTTCAACGAAATACACGCCATCCTCAACGGTTATCTTAAAGCCGTCCTTCGCAGAGTCGGCCTCCTGCCAGAGAGGCTCGGGCTCAGCCTCAAAGACCTTCAGCGGCGGCAGATCCTTCAGCTTTTTATAGGCGAAGCTGACAAGCTCAGCCGTTCCCTGTGTCGTCGCGGCGGAAATTGCGAAGAAGGGCAGGCCCTTTTCCTCGATATATTTTCTGAACTCCCCGATCTGCTCTTCGTCGGCCATGTCGCACTTATTCGCGGCGACGATCTGAGGCGCCCCGGCGAGCTCCTCGCTGAAATTGCGCAGCTCACGGTTGATTATCTCAAAATCCGAGATCGGGTCCCTGCCCTCGCTGCCCGAAACGTCGACGATGTGTAAAATCAGGCGGCAGCGCTCGACATGGCGCAAAAATTCATGCCCGAGTCCGACACCCTCCGACGCGCCCTCGATCAGGCCGGGGATATCCGCCATTACGAAGGAGCTTCCCTCGGCGATTTTGACGACTCCGAGGTTTGGAATCAGGGTGGTGAAGTGGTAGTTTGCAATCTTGGGCTTTGCAGCCGAAACGACCGAGATAAGCGTCGATTTTCCGACATTCGGGAAGCCGACAAGCCCGACGTCGGCGAGAAGCTTCAGCTCGAGGTGCAGATCAAGCTTCTGACCCTTGAAGCCCGGCTTCGCAAAACGGGGTATCTGACGGGTCGGGGTCGCAAAATGGGCGTTGCCGCGGCCTCCCCTGCCGCCCCGGGCGATTATCACCGGCTCGCTGCCGGACATATCCGCGACGATCCTGCCGGATTCGCGCTCGCTGACGACAGTCCCCCGAGGGACACGGACAATGAGGTCGGGGGCGCTGCGCCCGAAGCGCCTGTTGCCGGAGCCGTTTTCGCCGCGCTCGGCCTTGAACTTTCGCTGATAGCGGAAGTCGACAAGGGTGTTGAGGTTGTCGTCGACCAAAAAGACGATGTCTCCGCCCTTTCCGCCGTCGCCGCCGTCGGGGCCTCCCGCCGCGACATATTTTTCACGGTGGAAGGAGACCGCGCCGTCGCCGCCGTCGCCTGCCTCAACGGTTATATTGACTTCATCGACAAAGCCGTCAAACATTGATATCACTCCTTTACTAAGGAAAATCCCGAGCCTTTATGACCCGGGATTTTGTCTTTACTGCGATTACTCAGCGGGGTAAACGCTGACCTTCTTGCGGTCGCGGCCGAATCTCTCGAAACGGACGGTTCCGTCTACCTTGGCGTAAAGAGTGTCATCAGAGCCGATTCCGACATTTACGCCGGGGTGAATATGGGTACCGCGCTGGCGGTACAAAATGTTGCCGGCCAGAACGAACTGACCGTCCGCTCTCTTGGCGCCGAGGCGCTTGGATTCGGACTCACGGCCGTTTTTGGTCGAGCTGACGCCCTTTTTGTGGGCGAAGAACTGCATACTGATTCTTAACATTTATCACACCTCCGAAATTTTTACTTTGATGTTTTCGGGATAGTCCTCTTCGAGAGCTTTCAGGTGGTCGAGAAGACCGTCTAAAACTCCGGTATCGCCGCTGCGAAGATTCAAGGATATTTTGTCGCTGCCGACAGAAATTTCGGCGTCAAGCTTAAAAATATCAGTTATGAGGTTGCAGGCGAGCATTACTGCGGAGGAAACGCTGGCGCAGACGATGTCGCTGCCGGCGTCGGCATATCCCGAATGTCCGCTGACGGAAAAGCCGCAAAGGCTCCCGCCGGAACGTTTAAAACTGGCGTTGATCATTATGCCTTGATGGATTCGATTCTGACCTGTGTATAGGGCTGTCTGTGGCCCTTTTTGCGGTGGCTGGAACCCTTCTTGGGCTTGTAGGTGAAAACGGTGATCTTCTTGGCCTTGCCGTTTTTGAGGACCTTTGCCTCAACCGCTGCGCCCGACACATAAGGAGCGCCGACGGTGACGTTTCCGTCATCGGAAAGGGCGATGACCTTGTCAAAGGTAACCGTTTCGTCAGCCTCAACGGGAAGCTTCTCGATGAAGACGATGTCGCCTTCGCGAACCTGATACTGCTTTCCGCCGGTTTCAATTACTGCATACATTATAGTGGCACCTGCCTTTTCTATAAAACTCGCTGCACTGCGGCGGGGCATAATAACCCTCTTGTGAGCCGATGACACGCGGCTTTAATAATATAACATAAAGCGGCAGAAATTGCAACCTCGGGTCAAAAAATTAACAAAAAATTTACAATTAACGGTCAGAAGTCAAAGCGAATAAGCTCGCCGACTACCCTTCCGAAAAAGAACATGAGCGCGGCAACCGCCAGTACACACACGGCAAAAAGGACTGCCGCCGCGATTTTACTTCCGGTGAGCTTTGTGATTCTGCTGCAAAATCTGGTTATAAGCCAGACATTCGAGGCGAAAGACAGGACATAAAGAAAGCTTTGACGGAAAGACATCATATTCAGAAGCGCATAACTTATGATAATGAAGTTTGCACATTCGCAGAAAATATCAAGATACTTTGAAATTTTGTCTTTCATGGAAGTCAGCTAAGGCCCTCGACCTTGATTTTTCCGTCCTCGGCGGTGACGTTTATCGAGCGGAGCTTGATTACGCCGCTGTCGACGATCATTGTCGCGATTTTATCCTCGATCTCCTTCTGAATAACTCGCCTGATGTCGCGGGCACCGTATTTTTCGTCATAAGCCATTTCGGCGATCGCGAGCTCGGAGGCGCGGTCGAAGGTGAACATTATCAGCTTCTCGGAGAGCGGGGCTTCCATCTCCTTTAGCATTATGTGGGCGATGTCGGCGTAGTTTTCCTTTGTCAGCGGGTTGAAGACGACGATTTCATCGACGCGGCTGATAAACTCGGGGCGCAAAAATTCGCGGAGACCCTTGATTGCCCTGTCGCGCGAGACTTGCGCGGCGGTCTTCTCGAAGCCGATGCCGAAGGACTTATCGGTCGAACCGGCGTTTGAGGTCATGATGATTACTGTGTTCTCAAAGGAGACGTTTCTGCCCTGGGCGTCGTTGATGTGACCCTCGTCGAGGATCTGGAGCAGAATATTCATTACGTCGGGGTGGGCCTTTTCGATTTCGTCAAAGAGGACGACGGAATAGGGCTTGCGGCGGATCTTTTCGGTGAGCTGGCCGGCCTCGTCATATCCGACATAGCCCGGAGGCGAGCCGATCAGGCGGGAGACGGTGTGTTTCTCCATGTATTCCGACATATCTATTCTAACAAGAGGCTCGGTCGCGTCGAATAGCTCGGCGGCGAGAGTTTTCGCGAGCTCGGTCTTTCCGACTCCGGTCGGCCCGACGAAGATAAAGCTCGCGGGGCGCTTGCGCTCGGTGAGCTGGACTCTTGAGCGCTTGATCGCGGCGCAGACGAGGTCGACCGCCTCGGGCTGGCCGACGATACGCTTTGAAAGAGCGTCGTGGAGACCGCGAATCTTTTCATATTCCGACTCGACGATCTTGTTGGCGGGAATACCTGTCCAGAGCTCGATAACTTTAGAGAGGTCGTCTTCGTTTACGTTTACGGAGTTGACGATCGGCTCGAGCTCGGTCATTCGGTTCTGAACGCGGGAAATTTCGGCGCGCTCGTTTGCAATCGCCTCATAGTCGGGACTTTCAGCGCCCTCGTGCTCGGCGAGCTCCTTTTCGCGGTTTTCAAGATCGAGCTTCAGCTCGGCATATTCCCCGAGCTCGGGGCTGCGGATCGACGCGCTGGCGCAGGCTTCGTCCAGAAGGTCGATTGCCTT
>CANQJB010000006.1 GCA_947624155.1 uncultured Clostridia bacterium | reverse complement strand
CTGATAGCCGACCTCCGAGGGCATACGCCCCAAAAGCGCCGAGACCTCTGAGCCCGCCTGTGTAAAGCGGAATATATTGTCAATGAAAAGAAGAACGTCCTGGTTTTCTCTGTCGCGGAAGTATTCAGCCATTGTAAGCCCCGTCAGAGCGACTCTCATTCTCGCTCCCGGCGGCTCGTTCATCTGGCCGTAGACCAGCGCGGTCTTCGAGAGAACCCCCGATTCCTTCATCTCGTTGTAAAGGTCGTTGCCTTCACGGGTTCTTTCGCCGACTCCCGAGAAAACCGAGAGCCCGCCGTGCTCTTTTGCAACGTTGTTGATAAGCTCCTGGATCAGAACCGTCTTTCCGACTCCCGCGCCGCCGAACAGACCGATCTTTCCTCCCTTTGCATAAGGGCAGATCAGGTCGACGACCTTGATTCCAGTTTCGAGAATTTCGGTTGTCGACTGCTGTTCGTCAAAGGCGGGGGCAGGGCGGTGGATCGGCCAGCGCTCTTTTGTCACCGGCGTCGGCATATTGTCGACGCACTCGCCCAGCAGGTTAAAGATTCTCCCGAGAGTTTCCCGCCCGACCGGAACGCTGATCGGCGCGCCGGTGTCGAGAGCTTCGATTCCTCTTGGAAGTCCGTCGGTCGAGCTCATCGCGATGCAGCGCGCAACGCTGTCGCCGATATGCTGAGCGACCTCGAGGGTGATTTTTCTGCCGTCATATTCGATCACAACGGCGTTGTTGAGATCTGGCAGACAGCCGTCCTCAAAGCGGATATCAAGAACCGGCCCGATTATCTGGGTGACAATGCCCTTGTTTGATTTATTTGCCATAGTTTTGACCAATCCTTTCAAAACTTATTCATGTATTCCTCTCGCGTAAGCCGCCAGTGATACTGAAATCTGCCCTTTTGGGGCTGCGGAAGAGCTTCGGTCAGAATCAGCTTAAAGCCGAGCTTTTCCCAGACTCTTCGCGAGCGGATATTATAGTCCTCGCAAAAACAGTGCAGAACATCTGTCGGCTGCTCCTCAAATGCGAACCTAACGAGCATCCTGACGAACGCGGTGCCGATGCCTTTGCCCCAATACTCTTTTTCGCCGATTTCCATGTCAATTCGCCGCACGTCGGTTCCGACGGGATACATTGACTTTACCTCGGGCAGGTTCATCTTCTGGAGCCAGCAGTTGCCGATCGGCCTGCCGCCGAGCTCGACGATAAAGTTTAGCGCCGTTTTCGAGACGGCGGAATACTTTTTCCTGACCGCCTCCGGCGGATAGGACAGCGGTTTATCCTCACCGCCCTCCGACCAATAGAGAAGCTCCGGGTCGGATTCCCATTTATAGAGCAGCGGGAGATGCTCGTCTGAAAGCGGCCTGAGCATCAGGCTTTGGCCGCCGAAGCTGCCCGAAAGGGTATATCCGTGAGGCTTGATGACGCTCACGGGCTATTCCTCCTGAGCTCCCGAGACTATCTCGGTGATCTGTCGGGTGATTGTGCTCTTTCTCGCCTTATTGTATTTCAGTCTGAGGTCGTCGATTATCTCATCGGCGTTCGAGGTCGCGCTCTCCATCGCAGTCCTGCGCGATGCAAGCTCCGAAGCGAAGCTCTCGCAGACCGCTCCCCAGATCAGTCCGGCGATAATGTCCGGAATGATCGAGTTGAAGACCGCTCCCGCGCCGGGTTCGACTAAAGTGAACTTTGCCTCGCTGCCGTCCGAGAGGAGCGATTTGTCGAGCGGAAGAAGCGTCAGCGAAGCGGGCTCCTGGCCGAGCATCGACACAAAGTTTGTGTAAACGCAGACCAGTCTGTCAAAATCGCCGTCGAGATACATTCTGCACAAAAGCCGTGAGATCTCAAAGCAGCCGCCGACGTCGATATCCTCGACGCTTGCGTATTCGTCCGAGACGATCTCAAATCCACGGTGTAAAAAGTGCTCAAGCGAGCGCTTTCCGACCGGCAGAACGCAGACATCTCCCTCGCAGAGTTCAGCCGAATATCTGAAGACGTTGGAGTTATATCCTCCGGCGAGGCCCCTGTCGCCCGCGATGACGATCAGGCAGGTCTTTTTGACCTCCCTGACGCTGCAATAGCCGCTGTCGAGCGGGCTGACCGCAGTTGAAATGTCGGAAAGGGCAGAATAGAGTTCGGTATAGAACGGCCTTGTGCGGTCGATCCTGTCGCGCGCCTTTGAAAGCTTCGATATCGCGACCAGCTCCATCGCCTTGGTGATCTGCCGTGTTCCGGAGATGGATTTGATTCTTGAATTTATTTCCTTCATCGAGGCCATAGCCGAGCCTCCTTTGCGATTTTATGATTAAGCGTCCCTTTTGCCGGTGAACTTGGCGGTATATTCCCCGACCGCCTCCGCAAGCTTCGCCCTGTGCTCGTCGTCAAGTCCTCCGCCCGAGGCGATATAGTCGAGCAGGTCGCGGTGATAGGAGTTCATCTCAAAATAGAGCCCCTTTTCATATTCCTTGACCTTTGAGACCTCAACGTCTCTGAGGTAGTTGTTGACGACCGCGAAGATGATGCAGACCTGGAGCTCAACGTCGACAGGGGAGCTGCGATCCTGTTTTAAGACCTCAACTATCCTCTCGCCCTGGGCAAGTCGCTCCTTGGTGTCCTTGTCGAGGTCTGAGCCGAACTGCGCAAAGCTTTGAAGCTCGCGATACTGCGAATAGAGGAGCTTAAGAGTTCCCGAGACCTGCTTCATCGCCTTCAGCTGAGCCGAGCCGCCGACTCTTGAAACCGAAATGCCCGGGTTGACGGCCGGCATTATGCCGGAGTTGAACATCTCGGTTTCGAGGAATATCTGCCCGTCGGTGATCGAAATTACGTTTGTAGGAATATAGGCCGAAACGTCGCCCGCCTGTGTCTCGATTATCGGCAGAGCGGTCAGCGAGCCTCCGCCCGCTTCGGGAGAAAGCCGCGCCGCGCGCTCAAGGAGTCTCGAATGGAGATAGAAAACGTCTCCGGGATAAGCCTCGCGTCCCGGCGGTCTGCGAATAAGCAGAGAGAGTGTGCGGTAAGCGACGGCGTGCTTTGAAAGATCGTCATATATTATCAGCGCGTCGAGCCCCTGCTTCATAAAGTATTCGCCCATAGTGCATCCGGCGTAGGGGGCGATATATTGCAGAGTCGCGAGCTCCGAAGCCGTGGAGCTGACGACGATGGTATAATCCATCGCGCCCGCTCGCGAAAGGGTCTCGACAAGCTGAGCGACGGTCGAGTTTTTCTGGCCGATCGCGACATAGATGCAGATGCAGTTCTTGCCCTTTTGGTTGATGATCGTGTCCGCCGCGATAACCGTTTTGCCGGTCTGGCGGTCGCCGATTATCAGCTCGCGCTGCCCTCTGCCAATCGGTATCATCGAGTCGATGGCCTTGATGCCGGTCTGAAGCGGAACGCTGACCGATTTTCTCTCGATAATTCCTGTCGCCTTCTGCTCAATCGGCAGCATCGCTTCGCTTTCGATCGGCCCCTTGCCGTCGATCGGCTGGCCGAGCGCGTTGACAACGCGGCCGATAAGTCCCTTTCCGACCGGGACAGAGACTACCGAGCCGGTGCGCTTGACGACGTCGCCCTCGCGTATTCCGACGTCAGAGCCGAGCATAACGACCGAAACGGAATCCTCTTCGAGGTTGAGGGCCATTCCGTAGGTTCCGTTAGAGAACTCGACGAGCTCGTTTGAAAGGCAGTTGTCGAGCCCGTAGACCGAAGCGATGCCGTCGCCGACGGTGATAACGCTTCCGGTTTCGGAAAGCTCCGCCTTTTTGTCGTAGTTTTTTATCTGAGCCTTGATAAGGCTGCTGATATCGTCAATGTTCATAGATTTTCTCCATTAAATAAATATCAGTCCGAATTTCTGACGGCGCGCCCGAGCTCCGAAAGCCTTCCGCGAACGCTCGCGTCATATCTTTTTCCGCCGTATTCGAGCCGTATTCCGCCGATGCAGGAAGGGTCGACCCGGCATTCGAGGAGTATCTCCTTTTTGGTCGACGCCTTAAGCTTTTCGACAAGGCGCTGTTTCTGCTCCTCGCTCAGCTCAACCGCCGACGAAGCGACTGCCTGCAATATCCCGTTGTCCTCGCAGTAGAGGCGCTTATAAACCTCGCAGCATTTTTCAACGGTGTCGCAGCGGCGCTTTTCGGCCAGAATTTTGAGCGCATTAAGAAGGTTTACGTTGATCCTGCCCTCAAAGACTCTGCCGACCGTTTCGGCGCGCTCGCCGGCGCTCAGACGCGGGTTTGAAAGAAGCCTTTTGAAGCCGGGGTTGCGGCGGAATACCTCCGCGACGCTTATAAAGTCGTCAAACACCTGCTTCGAGCAGTTTTCCTCGACCGCGAGCTGATAGACGGCGGTTCCGTATTCGCGGGAAAAGTCCTTTGCCAATTCCGGCACCCCTTTCCTAAATGGACGTTACGAATCCTCGCCGAGACTGTCGATCGCCTCGTCGATCAGCGACTGATGAGCCTTCGGGTCGATCTCCTTTTCGACGACCTTTTCGGCCAGCGAAATGACCATCTCGGAGATCGAGTCGCGCATCTCGTCTGCCGCCTTCTTTTTGGCAAGCTCAATATCCTCGTCGGCGTTTTTGCGGCGGCGCTCGGCCTCGGCCTTTGCGTCAGAGATTATCTCCGCCGACTCCGCCTTTGCGCGGTCGCTCGCGGTTTTGATGAGGCTGTCGGCCTCGCTTTTGGCGTCGTCGAGCTTTTTGAGATAAAGCTCCTTTTCGGCGTTGGCGGCCTCGAGGGCTTCGCCTGCGTCGGAATATGCCTTGCCGATCTCCTCTTCGCGCTGCTTGATGATATTCTGAACCGGCTTGAACAGGAATTTCTTGAGAATCAGGACAAGTATCAGAAGATTTCCTATCGCCATCAGGATATGCCAGACGTTTATGGAGAGAAAATCAAGTGTTCCCGCCATTGTAATCATAGTAAAACTGCCTTTCTTTGATTATCCCAATCTGTTGAGGAAAAGGCCGGGAGCCAGGAAGATGAGCAGCAGTCCGATGACAAAGCCGTAAATACCGGTGGTTTCGGCGACAGCGCAGCCCATCAGCATTGTTGTGGTGACGCTGCCCTTCTGCTCGGGCTGCCTTGCGATCGCTTCGCAGGCTTTGCCGACTGCGTAGCCTTCGCCGATACCGGGGCCGATACCCGCGATAAGCGCAAGTCCGGCGCCGATCGCGCAGCCCATCAGCACGAGAGCCCTCGCCATAACGATGCTTCCGGTTCCCGCCGAGGCGTCGACGGTCGCAGCAAGCAGTATTGACATGAATTCCATAATGTTACCTTCCTTTCAGATAAGTGAGTGGTTTTGCTTTTTCTATGAGTCGGTTTCAGCGGCGGAGGCGATATAGAGCATTGTAAGCATACAGAATATGAACGCTTGCAACACGCCGCTGAAAACGTCAAAATAGAGCGAGAGGATTGCCGGAAGACCGAGCTGGAGTATCGGAAGCTTTTCTCCCATTTCTCCGAGTATTCCGGGGAGCCAGCCGAATACGGCGTTGTTCAGAGCCGCGAGCGCGGCATAGACCAGCGCCGAGACGACCGTTCCCGAAGCGATGTTTCCGAACATACGGAAAGCCATCGAGACGGGAGTCGCGAACTCGCCGAGAATATTCATCGGCGTCATAATGAATATCGGCTCGGTTAGGCTCTTTGCATAGCCGAAAGGCCCGTTTGTCTTAATCTTATAGAAAGTTATCAGAACAAAGGTCATTATCGCCCAGCCGAGGGTGGTATTGAGGTCGCCGGTCGGGGCGAACATTCCGAGAAGCGAGATCAGGCTCGAGAACATCGCGAGCGAGAAAAGCGCCGCGATATAAGGCACAAACCACTTCCAGCGGAGACCCATATTACCGGTGACGAAATTCTCCGCGGTTTTGACTAAAAACTCCGCGACGATCTGGCGCTTCGAGGTCGGCCTGACCTTTAAGTCGTGGGTCAGCCAGATGCAGACCGCGGCTATCGCGATCATCACTATCCACATATTGACCTGAGTTTCGGTGATTGTGATGCCGAAGGGAAGCTCAAAGAGTATCTTCGCACCCGTTACTTCAATTTCCATCAGGCTCATCACTCTCCTTTTCGGTGCCGCCCTTCGCCATTCTGACGATCTGCCAGACGGCGATGGATATTCTTGGGACGATCATTGAAATAATTATCGGAAGCCAGTGAAAGATTACCGCCGGGGCGTAGTCGGTCGAGAAGAATATCCCGAGACCCATCAGTATCACCAGCATAAACATTCTGAGGCTGTAAGCCGCCTGGATCCGCTTTTTAGCGGCCTCCGGGCTGTCCTCGCCGGCGGCCTTTGCGGTCGCCCGAGCGAAGAGAAAGTAATAGAGAATCATGACCGCCGAGCCGTAGACCGCGCCGAGAAGGACATTTAGGCCGAACCTTCCGGCGATCAGAAATCCCGCGCAGACAACGGGGATATAAACCGCGAAGCCGAGCGCGATATTCAGCATAAATTCGCGCACCGCGCGCTTTGTTTCGTCCATATTCCCGCCTCCCTAAAAACTTACCTCTTATTATATAATAAGTTTCCCCGCTTGTAAATAGACAAATCAGCGGTTTTGTCTGTTTTAACAAAAAAAGAGGGCGCTGTGAGGAATTTTTAACCGCTCTGTCTGTCAAACTGCACAAACAGTTTGAAAGTTTATTGTCTGATATTCCTCTTCAAAAAATTGCTCGGATATGATAAAATATCTATAACTTTCTAACATTGGAGGAACAGATATGAAAAAAATGAAACTGCTGTCGCTTCTTCTTGCGATTCTGATGCTCTTTAATCTGGCCGCCTGCGGCAAAACCGAGGCCGAGCCGGAATCCGAAGAGCTTCCCGACTTTAAGGCCGAGCTTACAAGCACCGACCTCAAGTACACTCTCGACGAGCTCGAATCAATGGAAAACGACCGCACCCTTTTGGTCAACGACCCCAACGTCCCCGCGCTCTATAAATATTTCGAGGGGATCGTCAAGATCGGCGTCGCCTTCACCTCAAACCAGATCCTTGATTTTGAAGACCCTGTTACACAGGGTATCCTCAAGCACTACAACATCTATGTTCTCGGCAACGAGATGAAATCAGACCACTGCAACCCCGCGCCCGACACCTATAACTTCGACGACGCCGACAACTTCGTAAAGGTTGCGAAGGCCGCCGGCAGCGAGATGCGCGGCCACACGATCGTCTGGCATTCTCAGGTGCCTCAGTGGTGGTTCAAGGCCGACCCGAACGACCAGTCCTCGCTTCAGGACTGCTATAACAACGGCACCCTCGCTTCCCGCGAGCAGCTTATCGAGCGAGTCACCACCTACATCAACGAGATCATTCCGAGATATAAGGACGACATCAAGTATTGGGACGTCTGCAACGAAGTCCTTAACGCCAGCGGAATCCGCACCGTTGCCGACGACTCCTACTGGGCCGAGATAATCGGCGACGTCGACGGAAACGGTTACAGCGACGACTATGTCGAGATCGCCTTCAACGCCGCGCGCGAGGCCGGCGGCGAAGACCTTGTTCTGATGATAAACGACTTCAATATGGAGTGGCAGAACTCTAAGACCCAGGCGATGTATGATATGGTCGAGAGAATGCTCCGCAAGGGCGTCAGAATCGACGGCGTCGGCTTCCAGTCCCACATCAGCGTCGACTGCAACGTCAACACCTTCCGCCAGAATATCGAGAAGATCGCCAGCCTCTCTGAGGTTTATGACGAGTGCTTCCCGGAATATGCCGGAAACTTCCGCGTTCAGATCACCGAGCTCGACATGAATATGTTTGTCGGCGCGAATGCCGACGGCGGCTTCTATAAGTGGAGCGAGGAAGAGTTCAAGCAGCAGGCCGACAAGTATTACGAGCTGATGGATATGTTCCTCGACTTTGCTGACGAGGGCGTTATCGACGCAATCCTCTTCTGGGGAACCGACGACGAGAACTCCTGGCTCAACAGCACCCCGAAGCTCAGAAGAAACGCCGCTCTGCTTGTCGACCGCGACAATACCTTAAAGCCCGATTTCTGGAGCGTCGCGAAGACTTCGTTCTACCACACCGGGCCGTAAAAACAGATTTCGGCTGTCTCTGAAAACAGCGGATAATATAATAAAGTAATTCAGCGCCCCTTTCCCCAAAGGGGCGCGTCGGTTAAAAGGTATTATTTATGAAAAAGATCACGGCAATTCTGGTCAAATTCCGGTTTTTGCTCATAGCCTGCGCCATAGTGTTTTTTGTCGAAAATCTGATAATGTATTTTATCTACAATCCTGCGGCAGGGCTTGATCTGATCGTTCAGACCGTCATTTCTCTCCCGCTGACCGCGATCGGGTTTTTGGCGCCGTTTTTGACGGTTAAGCTGCTCAGAAGGTCTGCGCCCGAGACCGCCGATACCGTCGGTTTCGTCGGGCTGACAATTTCGTTTATTCTGAGCGTAGCGATGGCCATGACGGTCGCCGCTCAGGGCTTTTTGCTCTACGGCTTCATTCTTCCGGCGGTGCTTTTGGCGTTTGTCACAAGCTTTTTGTTCGGAAAGGATTAGTTTTTATCGCGTCGGTCTATTGACAAAACCGAATATTTGTGATATTGTAATCGAAATTGATAGAGGTGCAGCGCGTCAAGAGTAGCATAAGCCTAAAACGTCTGTCGGGGCGGGCTTTTGTGAAAGGGGCGGCTGCCGAGGACCCGTCTTCCGGCAGATTCGGGATCCGGCGGCGCGGAATAATATCCGCTTCGCTGTCGCGCGAAACTCCGCGCGGAGAGCTATCGCGATTTTCGGATATGTAAAATCACGGAGGCTCGTTTTAAGCCTCCGTTTTATTTGACTTTTTGAAAGGAAATGACTATGCACAACACAGTATTTACCGGCGCGGCAACAGCCATTATCACCCCGTTCAGAAACGGCAGCGTTGATTACGAATCCTTCGGCCGCCTGATCGACTGGCAGATCTCCGAGGGAATAAGCGCGATCGTCGCCGCAGGAACAACCGGCGAGGGCTCGACTCTGACCGATTCGGAGCACCGCGAGGTGATCCGCTTCTGTGTCGAGCGCGCGGCAGGAAGAGTTCCGATCATCGCCGGAACCGGCTCAAACGACACCGCCTACGCGATCAACCTGACTAAATTCGCCTGCGACGCCGGGGCGGACGCCGTTCTTCTGGTCACGCCCTATTACAACAAGGCGACACAAAAGGGCCTTATCGAGAGCTTTACCGCCGTTGCGGACATAAGCGCGAAGCCGGTCATACTTTATAACGTCCCCTCGCGCACCGGCTGCAACATTCTCCCCGAGACCGCGAAGATCCTTTCGCAGCACCCCAACATCTCCGGAATCAAGGAGGCGAGCGGAAATATCTCTCAGATCGCCGAGATCGCGGCCCTCTGCGGCGACGACATCGACATCTACAGCGGCAACGACGACCAGATCCTGCCGGTGATGTCGCTAGGCGGAAAGGGAGTAATTTCCGTTCTCTCAAACCTCATGCCCGCCGAGACCGATAAGATCTGCCGTGACTGCCTCGAGGGACGATATTCCGAGGCAAGGGCTGCTCAGCTCAGGCTTCTCCCGCTGATAAACGCGCTGTTTTCCGAGGTCAACCCGATACCGGTCAAGGCGGCGATGTCTGCAATGGGATACGGCGAAAACGAGCTGAGGCTGCCGCTGACCTGCCTCGAGCAGGAGCATCAGAAGACTCTCTTTGCATTGATGCGCGAGCAGAAGCTGATCTAGGAGGATAATAATGCTTTACGACAACCTGGAAGTCAAAAACGGCAGGCTCTTCTTCGCCGGCGCCGACACCGTCTCCCTCGCCAAAAAGCACGGCACCCCGCTCTATCTGATGGACGAGGAGCTGATTCGGCGCAGATGCCGCGAATACCGCGACGCTCTTAGCGAGGCCGCCGCCCCCGGCAGCATGGCGATCTACGCCTCAAAGGCCTGCTGCTTTGCAGGAATATATAAGATAATTTCCGAGGAGGGTCTCGGCGCCGATCTTGTCTCCCCCGGGGAGATATATACCGCAAAGAAGGCCGGTTTTCCGATGGAAAACGCCTATTTTCAGGGCAACAACAAGACCGACGGCGACATCGAATTTGCGATTGACTGCGGAGTGGGCTATTTCGTCTGCGACGGCCTCGACGAGCTCGAAGCCCTCGACCGAATCGCAGGCGAGAAGGGGATCACCCAGAAAATTCTTCTCCGCGTGACCCCCGGCATCGACCCTCACACCTATGACGAAGTCGCGACCGGCAAGGTCGATTCAAAGTTCGGAATCGCGATCGAGACCGGTCAGGCGATCGAGGCGGTCGGAATCGCGCTCTCAAAGCCTAATCTTCGCCTCGAGGGCATACACTGCCATGTGGGCTCAATGGTCTTCGACTCCGACGTTTTTGTCAGATCTGCGGCGGTGATGCTCGAATTTATCGCCGAAATTAAAAAAATTCTGAATTTTTCTGTAAAAATCCTTGACCTCGGGGGAGGTTACGGAGTAAAATATTATCAGGGTCAGGGCGAGCTCGATATTCCCGCGAATATTCGGCAGGTCTGCGGCTTTGTCGCCGAAAGATCAAACGAACTCGGGATCGGCGTTCCCGCTCTGCGGCTCGAGCCGGGCAGAAGCATCGTCGCCGACGCCGGTATCACCCTCTATTCGGTCGGCGCGGTTAAAAAGATCACCGGCTACAAAAACTATGTCTCGGTCGACGGCGGAATGACCGACAATCCGCGCTATGCCCTCTACGGCTCGAAATATACCGTTCTGACCGCAAATAAGGCCGACCGCGAACCGGCTCTGACTGCCGACCTCGTCGGGCGCTGCTGCGAATCGGGCGACATAATTCAGCCGGGAGTCCGTTTCCCCGCCGACATCGCTCGGGGAGACATCGTCGCCGTTCTGACCACTGGAGCTTACAACTATTCGATGGCCTCAAACTATAACCGCGTTCCCCGCCCGCCGATAGTGATGATAAGCGGCGGAGAAGACAGAGTCGCGGTCAGGCGCGAGAGCTTTGATGACCTGATATCTAACGACATTATTCTGGAGTAAAGATGAAATTCACTAAAATGCACGGCATAGCCAACGACTATGTCTATATAAACTGCTTTGAGGAGCATATCGACAACCCTGAAGAGCTCGCAGTCCGGCTTTCGGACCGGCGGCGCTCGATCGGCGGCGACGGAATAATCCTGATCTGCCCGTCAGAAAAGGCTGATTTCAGAATGAGAATGTTCAACGCCGACGGCAGCGAGGGGAAGATGTGCGGCAACGGCGCAAGGTGCGTCGGAAAATTTGTCTATGACAAGGGCCTGACCTCGAAGACGGCAGTCACGCTTGAGACCCTCGCCGGAATCAAGACGCTGAGGCTCCATGTCAGCGGCGGCGAGGTCGATTATGTCACCGTAGACATGGGCAGAGCCGATTTTCGCCCCGAGGCGGTGCCGGTCGTCTCTGAAAATGAGATGATAAACGAGAAAATAACGGTTGCCGGCGAAGACTGGCGCGCAACCGCCGTTTCAATGGGGAACCCTCATTGCGTCGTCTTCACCGAAACCTCTGTCGACAGCCTGCCGCTCGAAAAAATCGGCCCCGAGTTTGAATTTAACTCTCTCTTCCCCGACAGGGTAAACACCGAGTTTGTCAACATCGTCGGCGAAAGAGAGCTCAGAATGAGAGTCTGGGAGCGCGGCAGCGGCGAAACGATGGCCTGCGGGACCGGCGCCTGCGCGGTCGCTGCGGCTGCTGTCAAAAACGGTATCTGCCCCGCCGGTGAGGAAATAACGGTGATGCTGCGCGGCGGAGACCTTAAAATAATCTGCCGCGGTGATTTCAGCATCGAAATGACCGGCCCGGCCGAAACCGCCTTTGAGGGCGAAATAAAACTTTAGAAAGGCGATCAGAATGAAACTCAATTCAAATTATTCCAACCTGAAAAAGAACTATCTGTTTATTGATATTGCCCACCGCCTGCGCGAATACACCTCTTTGCACCCCGACGCCGACATCATTAAAATGGGTATCGGCGACGTGACTCTGCCGCTCGCGCCCGCCGTCGTTGAGGCGATGAAAAGGGCCGCCGACGAAATGGGGAAAAAAGAGACCTTCCGCGGATATGTCGACGACAACGGCTATGATTTTCTGATAAATGCAATTAAGAATTATTACTCCGGCTTCGGCGTCGATCTCGATTACTGGGAGATTTTTGTCTCTGACGGCGCTAAAAGCGATCTCGGAAATATTTTGGATCTCTTCGATTCCGACAACACCGTTCTCGTCACCGACCCGGTCTATCCGGTCTATGTCGACACCAACGTGATGGCCGGGCGGAGAATAATCTATGCCGACGCAAACGAGTCGAACGGCTTTTTGCCGATGCCCGACCGCTCCGTCCGCGCCGACCTAATTTATCTCTGTACGCCGAATAACCCTACCGGCGCGGCATATACCCGCGCTCAGCTCAGGGAGTGGATAGATTACGCTAAAGAAAACAACGCTCTGATCCTTCTCGACGCGGCTTATGAGGCGTTCATCACCGACCCCGACGTTCCCCATTCCGCCTACGAGATCGAGGGCGCGCGCGAGTGCGTGATCGAGTTCTGCTCGCTTTCAAAGACCGCCGGCTTCACCGGCACCCGCTGCGGCTACACAATCGTTCCGAAGACATTAAAGGCCGACGGCGACCTCAACGCGATGTGGCTCCGCCGCCAGACCACAAAGTTTAACGGCGTGGCTTATGTCGTTCAGCGCGCGGCAGAGGCGGTTTTCACCCCCGAGGGTCAAAAGCAGATCCGCGAAAATATTGCCTATTATCAGCAGAACGCCGCGATATTGATGTCCGGCCTCGATCGCTGCAATATCAAATACTTCGGCGGAAAAAACTCGCCTTATATCTGGCTGAAATGCCCCGGCGGAATGGGCTCGTGGGAATTTTTCGACCGCCTCTTAAACGAAGCTAACGTTGTCGGCACCCCAGGCGAGGGCTTCGGCAAAAACGGCGCGGGCTATTTCAGACTGACATCTTTCTCGACACATGAAAAGACCACCGAGGCGATGGAAAGGCTTTATCGGATGTTAAAGGGCTGAGCCCTTTGCAAATAAATTTATCGGAGGAAAGGGAAAAATGAAAACAGTCAGACGCTTTTATCCGCAGATTTTCGGCGGAATGGCTTCGGGGCTTCTGATCTCGATCGGAGGAAGCGTGCTCCTTAGCTGTGAAGACCGCTATATCGGTGCGATACTCTTTACTATCGCGCTGCTCTCGATCTGCATGATGGACCTCTATCTTTACACCGGAAGGATCGGCTTTGCCGCCGAAAGCTTCGACCCGAAGACCGCCGCCCAGCTCGGAGTCGGCCTTTTCGGCAACTTTCTCGGCGCAACGCTGACCGGCTTTCTGATCCGCTTCGCGCGGCCTCAGCTTGTCGAAAAGGCCCAGCAGAGCTGCCAGACAAAGCTCGACAACGGAATACTCCGCGCGTTTGTGCTCGGCTGTCTCTGCGGAGTGCTGATGTATGTCGCAGTCAAGACCTATAAGTCGAAGAACACCATCGCCGGGGTTCTGTTCTGCATACCCGTCTTTATTCTCGCCGGGTTTGAACACTCCATCGCCGATATGTTCTATTTCGCCCTCGCGGGAATGATCAGCCTTGAATACATAGGCTTCATTATCGCAGTAATACTCGGAAATTCGGTCGGCGCTCTGGTTATCGCCGCGCTCTACCGCTTAAAAAACATCGAAGCCTGAAGGAGGACCGGCGGCAATGTCTGAAAGAAAGCTTTATAAATCCCCGACCGACAGAAAGATTTCGGGTGTCTGCGGAGGAATAGGGGAGTATTTCAATATCGACCCGACCATCGTCAGGCTGCTCCTTGCTGCCGTGACCTTCGCCAGCTGCGGCACCGGCATTCTCTTCTATATTATTGCGATGATAATAATTCCGGAATATCCGGGCTGCTGAGGAGGCAATATTATGACCAAAAAGCTCTATAAATCGCGCAGCAACAGAATGATCTGCGGCGTCTGCGGCGGAATCGGCGAATATTTCAAGATCGACCCGACAATTATCAGGCTGATTTGGGCGGTTCTGATTCTTGTCGTCGGCGTCGGTCTTCTGGCCTATATAATCGCCGCGCTGATAATCCCCGAAATTCCTGACGGCACGACGATTGTCGAATGATTCTGCGCTTTGGGAATCTGATTCACAAATAAAATCCGGGAACTTTCCCGGATTTTTTCGTATTGTCAGATTTATGTCCACTTTTTCGCTTAAAACGGCGTCTTATATTTTGAAGACCAAAAAGGAGGAAAAAAATGCTTGACGACAGCGAGCTGATCGAACGCTATTTTTCGCGCGACGAGTCCGCGATCTATGAGACCTCGGTCAAATACGGAGGACTCTGCTTTAAAATATCGAACAACATTCTCAATTCCCGCGAGGACGCCGAGGAGTGCGTCAACGAGACATATCTTAGGCTCTGGAACTCGATTCCGCCCGAGAGGCCGGAAAATTTCCGCGGGTTTATCTCTGCGGCGGTAAGAAACCTCTCTTTGGACCGCTTCCGCTTTCTTTCCCGGAAAAAGAGGTCTGCCGAGCTTGAAATTTCGCTCTCCGAGCTCGAAAACGTCCTTCCGGACGAGAGCGTCAGCGAAAAATATTCCGAAAACGGCTTGAGCGACATTTTGGAGGAGTTTCTCGACACCCTTTCAAAGGACAGCAGGGTGATATTTTTAAAGCGCTACTGGTATTTCGACAGCATTTCGGAAATTTCGGCCGAATGCGGATTTTCGGTCAGCAAAATCAAAAAGGAGCTAACAAGAGCCCGCGCAAAGCTTCGGGCATTTCTGAGCGAGAGGGGAGTGAGGATATGAATATACCGAAAATTGCGGTCGAGCTCGGCAAGATCGACCCGAAATATCTCGACGAGGCGGCGGACTATAAGCCGAAAAAACCGCACATGAGAATAAAAACGGTCCTTATCGCGGCGGCGATAGCGGTCCTCGCGCTCGGGACCACTGCCGCGGCATCAAACAGCTTTTTCGGCCTTCGGCAGATATTCGGCTATCTTTCAAACAGCGGCAGGGGAGGCGGCTCTCCTGATCTTCCCGAGATCACTGACAGCGGGTTCTACGGCACCGAATCCGCCGCCGAGGACACCGAAAACGGGCTGACGGTCAGGCTGACAAGCGTTGCCTGCGGCGAGCATTATCTGGCCGCGGTCGTCGAAGCCGACGCCTCGGCGCTCGGCGAAATCCCCGAGGGGATTCTCCCGACATTCCGAAGCTATGGCGACAGCCTTGTCTCGGGCAGCTATATCGCGACGCTTTTGTCACGCGAGGGGAGCGTCTACACCTTCGGATATGTTCACACCGGCTTTAAAAACCCGCCGACCGGCGGCTTTACCGTCGAGCTAAGCGGCTTCGGCTATTACCCCGACCCGATCGGCAGCCCAGAGAGCTTCGTCTACCTTGAAAGAGACGCGGTCAGCCTGAACGTCCAGGCGGAATCGCTCAATATTCTCCCGTCGGTTGCCGCCCGCGAGGCGAAAACGGTCTGCGGGCTTGAGATGAAAATGGAGCTTTCGCCGTTCGGAATACTTCTGACCTACGACTACGGCAAAGCGGTCGAGCTCGGTTATTCTGAGGACAAGTATTTTATCGACCTTTCAAGCATCAGGCTGATTATGCGCGACGGAACGACCTTCGGCGACGGCGAGGATTATTCCTCGGTCTCGGGGCTGATCGCCTCGCAAAACGGCTGGATCGACCCCGAAAACGGCAGGGATTTCCACGATTATATCGGTTTTTCTGTTCCTTTGGACCTCTCAAAGATCGAAGCGGTGGAATTTAAGGGCGAAATATTTGAATTTGACACGGAGGATTATGATGACTAAGCTTAAAGCTTTTCTTGCCGCAGCCCTGGTCTGCGTTATAGCGGCGGGCTGCGCCGAAATGCCGGACAGCCTTAAAGAGAGCGCTGCCCCGGAATCGGAAGCATCTGAGGCGGTAACAGTCCCGCAGCCGAGCGCCACGGCCGAACAGACCGAGGCCGAATTTCAGCCCGCCGAGCGCGGGGATATGAATGTTATTCGCAGTCAGCTCGACTATGATCTTCAGAAGACATATAAAAATATCACGGTCGAATGGGCGCGAGCGGGCGAGGGGAGCGTTATGCCGACCTATGACGTCAGAACCGCCCGCGGCGAGGATTTCGACATCTATTCCCACGCTGAATATCTTTTTGGCGGCAGGCTCGACGTCAGGGACGAAAAATACTGGACCCACGAAAATATCGGCGACCCGATGTATAAGGACTACCCGGTGTCGGACGAGCCGGAGCTTCTGCCCGACGGAAATGTTCTGAATCTAAACTGCCTGACCTTTGCGACCGACGCATTCCGAGAGGACGCAAAGCGCGATATGTGGCTCGGGTTCGTCTCAAACACAAAGGGCGAGATCTGGGGCTCAAAAACCGGCAGCCGCGCCCCCGACGGCACCTACTACCACGATTCCTTTGACACCGCAGCGAGATATGATCTAGACCGCGAAGCCCCGCCCGAGGGACTGAGCTACACAATGTACGGCGGCGAGGAGTGGAGCGTCGGCGACGCGATAAAATTTGTCGAGGGCTTTTATAACAGCGAAATAGCCCCCTCCGACCCGCAGGCTTATACCTATTTTGCAAAGACGCTCTTTGTCAAATCCCTCCCCGGCGACACCTTCGGCTATCTGTTTGTGATGCAGAAGCGCGACGAAGCAGGAAACTTTTTCGACGTCGACCGGCATTACCTGACGGATATGGAAGCGATCGAGAGCGGAGACCCGTTTATGATTTCTTCGGGCAATATGTGCTGGTGCTCCCAAAAGGAGACCCCGGCGAGATACACAAAAGGCCACTCGGTCGAATACACTTTAGAGACCGACTCCGGCGACAGCCTTCTGACCCTCGGCGCGGCGGCCGACATTCTTTCCGAAAAGCTCGCCCCGAATATAAATCTTAATCTTTCCGCCGAGCTGAATTATGTCACCGTCTGCAAGAGCTACCCCTATTATTCGGTCTGGGAATATCCCACCTATTACGAATATCTTGCGCTGACCGACTGCGAGCTCGAAATAAAGCCCTATTGGTGCTTCCGCCCTGTCGGCAGTTCGAGCTTTGACGGCGACGGCGCCGAGATCTATTTTGTCGACGCGGTTTCCGGCGAGGTCGTCGCGATGTTCTACGGCGAGGTTCAAAGGAGATGAAAATTTGAATAGTTTTAAAGACGCGGTTTATACTTATGCGGGGTTTGCGGTCTCGGCAGCATTAACTGTCATTCTGCTGTTTATGACCCCTTATACCGGAAGCTGGGACTACAAAATCGAGCCCGGGCCGGTGATAGTCCAGATACTTGGCAACGACCGGCAGATTTTTCTCGATTCGCCCAATCATTCCGCTGCGCTTGTTTGCCAAAGCGGCGGCGCGGTCTGGTTCACAATGCTTCTCCCGCTGATCTGCTCGCTTCCATTTTTGCCGCTCCTTTCGGCCGAGCTTAAGGGCAATTACCGCCTGAAGCTTTCGCGCGAGCGCAGCAGCAAAGATTATTGGAACCGCACATTTTTCCGCTCGACCCTTTCCGGCGCGTGCGCGGCAACGGCGGGATACCTGATTTTCTGCGCGGCGATATACTGCGTTCTGCCCCGAAATTCCGACTTCCCCGACCGCGCGACGCTTGTCGAGGGCTCCCGCGAGTGGCTTCGCGGGCGGCTCGAGCTCGGCGGCTTTTTAAACGGCCTTTTCTCCACTCAGAACGAATATGTATTTATCCTGAATCAGACAATTAACGTCTTTCTGTATTCCGCTGCGGTCTCGGCGTTCTGCCTGCTGCTTTATCTGATATTCATGAATAAATACCGCGCTCTCGGAATACCGGTAATGCTCTTTTATCTCGCAGACAGAATAACCGACGAGCTTGCGTTCTCGCTTCACCGCTGGGCGTGGCCGCTGAACCCGAAATATCTGGTTTTCCAGACCGAAACCGCGCTTTCCGAGTTCCCCGGGGTCGGCCCGGGGTGGTATTTCGCAATAATCGCGATACCGGTGCTGCTGTTTTATTTTGCCGGCGGCGCGCTGTTTAAAAGGAGGGTGACAAATTGAAAACGCTGAGAATTTCGCTTTCGGAATACATAAAGTGGCTTACGAACGACAAACAGATCCTCTGCGGGTTCACCTTTATTCTGCTCTATGTGCTCTCGGTCAGCGCAATGAAAGAATACTCCCGAATGTTCGGCGAGCCGGTCAATTCGCTCGAACCTTATATGGCGTTTATAACAAATCCTCTTTGCGTGACTGTGATTCTTCTGACCTCCGCAGTGATGATGCTGGATTTTCCCGACATCTCCGCCAACGCGGCCTTTGTGATGATAAGAACCGGCCGCGCGAGGTGGTATTACGCTCAGGTGGGATTTGCGGCGGCCGCCGGACTGACGGCCCTTTTGGTGCTCCTCATATTCGGGATCGCTGCAATAAATCCGCTCGGCTTTGTCGGAAATGTCTGGTCAAACTCCTCGAAGCTGATCCATTCCCCCGAGACGGCGATAAAGACCTTTAAGGACGCCCACTCGCTCTGCTATATCGACATGTCGGTGATGAACAACTTCACCGTCGCCGGGGCGGCGATAACCGGCAGCCTTCTGATGCTGCTCTATATGACCTTTTCTGCCCAGCTCCAGATGACCCTGACACTCCGGTTCAACAAAATTATCGGTCTTGCGGCGAATCTGATCCTGCTCGGCGCGGGTATGGCTCTCCAGCTCTCCGATGTCGGCCTCCGCTGGCTTCTGCCGTTCGCACACTCAAACGTCGGGCTCCACTATGACGAATTGTTCAACGAAATGTGGTTCCCGATTTCGGGCTCCTTCGCCTATCTTCTCGCAGCCAACGCGCTCGCCTGTTTTCTCGGCGTAAGGGCGATAAAGCGCAAGAATCTCTCGCTTATAGCTAAGGAGGATTGAGATGATAACAGTTAATAATGTTAGTTTAAAAATAAAGAAAGATGTGATTTTGCAGAACATAAACGCTGAATTTGAAGACGGCAAAATCCACGGAATCATCGGCCGCAACGGCTCGGGAAAAACCATGCTGATGAAGTGCATCTGCGGCTTTATCAAGCCCACCGAGGGCGAAATTACCGTCGCAGGCAAGCGCATCGGAATCGACTGCGACTTTCCCGAGAGCGTCGGCGTAATTATTGAAACGCCGGAGTTTATCCCGTATTACACCGGTTTCAAAAACCTAAAGCTCCTCGCCGACATTCGCCATAAAATCACCGATGATGACATTCGCCGCAGTATCGAGCTTGTCGGCCTCGACCCCAAATTAAAGAAATCGGTCAAAAAATATTCCCTCGGTATGCGCCAGCGCCTCGGCCTCGCTCAGGCAATCATGGAAAATCCCGACCTGCTGATTTTGGACGAGCCTATGAACGGGCTCGACAAAGACGGCGTCGGAGAAATGCGAAAGTATCTCCTTGACCTAAAAGAACAAGGCAAAACTATCCTGATCGCTTCACACTCCGCCGAAGACATCGACGTTCTCTGCGACACCGTCGTTGAAATGGACAAGGGCAGAATGGCGAAAATAAGATGAACAGCCCCCCGCGCCAGCGCCGACGCGGGGGTTACAGCAATTTTATTCAATTAAGGCTCGCGATTCATTATAATGTTTCCGTACTTTGTTGAGCCCCGATTTTCCTAATTTACTTCGCGATAAGCTGTGCAAATACAAATAACATAAACTTTGGCCACTCCCCCTTGCATTCCTCCCTCAATTATGCTATCCTGTCCTCAGGAGGCGATTGCATGACTGTCAGAAAGGCTTTGATATCCGATTTTGAGCGCATTCAGGAGATTTTCGCCTCCGCGCGCGAATTTATGCGCCGATCCGGCAACCCGACCCAGTGGGGCGGCGCCCGCCCTCCGAGTGAGAGAACCCTCGACGACATCTCTAACGGCGTCTGCTATGTGATTTGCGACGGCGGCCGCACCGTCGGCGTTTTCAGCTTCATAACCGGCGACGACCCGACATACCGCTCAATCGACGGCGAATGGCTCAATAATCTTCCCTACGGCACTATCCACCGCCTTGCCTCTGACGGCAGCGTCCGCGGCGTTTTCTCTGCCTGCCTTGAATACTGCTCCGCAATATCGAAAAATATCCGCATCGACACCCACCGCGACAATGCTCCGATGCTCCGGCTTCTTTCGGAGCACGGCTTTAAGCTCTGCGGAACAATCGTCACCGACGACGGAACCCCGCGCCTTGCCTTTCAGCGCACCGAGTGACGCCCCGCGGCATATAATAAAACCGAGCAACGGCGCTCGCCAATTTGGCGGGCGTGATTTTTTGGGAGGTAATTTATATGTGCGGAATAGCAGGGCAGATCTGCCGCCCCGAAGAGCAGGCAGAACGTTTTTTACTCGTTTATCGCGATATGCAGAAGGAGCTTTCGCGCCGCGGGCCGGATCAGACCGGCCTATATTTTGACCGCAGCGCTGCGCTGATACATGCGCGCCTCTGCGTCGTCGACCCCGATAACGGCTTGCAGCCGATGACGCTTTTATACGGCGGCGAGGAATACACCGTCGTCTATAACGGCGAGCTGTATAACACCGACGAGCTGAGGAATGAACTCAAAACCCTCGGCCATGAGTTTAAAACCCGCTCCGACACCGAGGTGCTTCTTCATTCCTACGCCGAATGGGGAGAGCGCTGCGTTGAGCGGTTCAACGGCATCTATGCCTTTGCGATTTGGGAAAAGCAGGGGAGGAGACTGTTTCTTGCCCGCGACAGAATGGGCGTAAAGCCGCTGTTCTACGCCCAAAGGCGCGGCACGTTTATCTTCGCGTCGGAGATAAAAGCGCTTCTAAAGCACCCATATATTGAGCCGGAGCTGGACAGCGAGGGCCTCGCCCAGATAATGCTCCTCGGGCCGGGGCGAGTCCCGGGGAGCGGCGTGTTCAGGGACATCTTTGAGCTTCTGCCCGGCGAGTGCGGCTTCTATTATGAGGACGGCCGACTTGAACTCAGAAGATATTGGAAGATCGAGGATTCTCCCTGCACCGACAGCTTCGAGCAGGCCGCCGAAAAGGTCAGGTATCTAGTTATCGACTCGATAACCCGCCAGCTCTCTGCCGACGTCCCGGTCTGCACCTTCCTCTCCGGCGGCCTTGATTCAAGCATCATCTCCGCAGTCGCCGACAGATATTTTTCGGAGCGCGGCGGGCGGCTTAAAACCGTCTCGGTAGGCTATAAGGACAACGAGAAATACTTCAAGGCCGGAAAATTCCAGCCCAACAGCGATCCGGCATATATCGAGCTGATGAACAGCTATCTCAGCGCCGAGAATATCTACACGGTAATCGACACGCCGGAGCTTGTCAGCGCGCTCTATTCCGCGGTCGACGCGCGCGACCTCCCCGGAATGGCAGACGTAGATTCGTCGCTGCTCCTGTTTTGTAAGGAGATAAAAAAGACCGCGACGGTCGCGCTTTCGGGGGAATGTGCCGACGAAATTTTCGGCGGATACCCCTGGTACCGCGACCCCGAGATCCGCGAGCGCGAGGGCTTCCCCTGGGCTCAGTCGACTTCTTGGAGAAAGGGCTTTATCCGCGATGGGCTTCTGAAAGGCATAAACCCCGAGGAATACGTTGACTATTACTACCGCAAGACGGTCGGAGAAAGCTCTATCCTCCCCGGAACCGCCCCTTTGGAGCGCAGAATGAAGCAGATGATGAACCTGAACGTCAACTGGTTTATGCAGACGCTTTTAGACCGCAAGGACAGAATGAGCATGTATAGCAGCCTCGAGGTCAGGGTGCCGTTCTGCGACCACCGTATCGCCGAGTATCTCTACACCCTGCCCTGGGAGTATAAGGACCACAACGGATATGAAAAGGGGCTATTGAGAGAGGCGATGCGCGGCCTTCTGCCCGACGAAATTCTCTGGCGCAAAAAGAGCCCATACCCGAAGACGCATAACCCTTCGTATATGAAAGCCGTTTCGGAGGAGCTTCGCAGCGTTATCGGGGACAGATCAGCGCCGGTTCATGAGATCGTCCGCCCAGGCTCGCTTGAAGAGCTGCTCAGCTCCGACCGCCAGACGCCCTGGTACGGTCAGCTTATGACCGCCCCGCAGACGCTTGCGTATTTTTTACAGCTCAACTACTGGCTGAAAAAGTATAATATAAAATTGGTGTGATGTAATATCTGAACTAGGACGCCAAACCGAAAGGTTTCGATCCAAACTTAACGTTCAAGCTTGCGCTTTTTGAAGAATCTCCACAATCTGATGAGCTATGGATAAGCCACATATTTTCCTTTGTACACAAATTATTTTCTCCAAAAACTTGTCAAACCGTCAATTTTGTGCTATGATATAGTCAGAATTGAAAAGGAGGCGCAGTCAAAATGATTGATGAAAACTTAACACTGACAGAAACCGGATTCATCTATGCCGGGCGCCGGTATGATCTCGGCAGCCGCGCAATTTTGCTCAAAAAACCGACTCCCGGCGAGAAGCCCGCGCCTCATGTTTACTGCGATGTCTGTAAAGCTTTTGACTGTTACGAACTTAAAAATGCCGATGAATACAGCCCCGTAACTATCTATATTGCGCCCGGAGTTTACTGGCTTCACGACCCGCTTTCCGAAGAAATTGTAAAGAAGTAGAGCGGCGACGATCTGCCCTACGGCGTTCATGTAAAATGTAAAGCATTAAAGCTTGTCGGGCTGACCGGCGATCCATTTGACACCGTAATTGCCGCAAACCGCGGACAGTCCCACGGCTGCGATGTCAACTACACAATGTTCCGATTTGATGTCGAAAAATTGACGGTTACTGATCTGACTATCGGCAACTATTGCAGTATCGACCTAGTCTATCCGCGCGACCCGTCCGAAAACCGCGCCCGCCGCACCGACGCAGTTACCCAGGCCCAGCTTGCGATACAGAGCGGCGGCAGCCTTTATGCCGAAAATTGCCGCTTTGTCAGCCGCCTGAATCTCTGCCCGATCTGCGGCGCGAAAAAGGCGCTCTACCGCTCCTGCCACTTTGAATGCACCGACGATTCGCTCAACGGCGACGCCGTTCACGTCGGCTGCGACTTCGACCTCTACGGCGGCAGGCCGATCTACCGAACCGGCCGCACCGGAGCCGTTTTTATCGACTGCGATTTCAGAGTCCACAACGGCGGAGGACAGTATCTGACCAAAGAGGGTGGCCCCGCTGCGATGATAAACTGCCGCTTCGAGGGCAGCCCCCGCGAGCTCGGATGGACAAAATACCCCGCCGCCTACTTAAAATGCTATCAAAGCGGCGTCACTCTGAACGGCAGCCCCGTGACCCTCGGCGGCACGGGCGCTCCCGAGTCGGTCGACATATCCGCGAGCCCCGCCCTCGGCGCATATCTTCTTCCCGGCGGCAGCCCAAATATCGAAAATCTTCTCGGAAGTCCGAGCCTTCCGACCCTTTTGGAGCTTACGCCTGATCGCGCCGAACTTATTTCAGGCGGCGAGAACCTGTGTCTGAGCGCTCAGAGCCGTTTCTTTAACGGCGAGCTATGCCAAGAAAATGTCAGCTTTTCGGTTCGCGCGGCAGATGAAGGCTGCGTGACGCTTCGCGCCGACAGTCGAAGGGTATATGTCACCGGCAAAAATTCCGGCCCCGATCTTCGGCGCGTCGTAGTTACCGCCGTTTCGGAGAGCGGCCTCGAGGCTGCGGCGGAGCTTTCTGTTGCGCCCTATCCCGTTCTCGCGCCGACTGTCGAGGGGTTGAAGCTCGTTCGGGAGAGCAGCGCGCTGACCCTCGAATATGAGCTTTCGATCAAAAACCGTCGGGATATTTCGGATATAAACTGGTACCGCGCCGACGGCGGAGTTTGGAAGCTCTGCGCCGTTTCAAAGGAAAATCCTCTCAAAACCTATCGCCCGACCGAGGCCGACGCAGGTCTGAGGATCAAGGCGGTGATTATCCCGAGAGTAAGCGGAAGCGAGAGGGGAGAGCCGACCGAGGCAGTGTCTGAGCCTGTCGAAAACGTCCCGCTCAACCGAATCTTCACCGATTTTTCTGATATTCCCGAGGAAATATTCCCGCCCGAACCCGGCCGCTGGATCCTCGACTGCGCGAAGCCGGAGGACGTAATTCCGAATTCCGAGAGCTTCGGCGACTGGTATTACGACGTCGCCGTGCCTTATAAATACGGCGCGACCGGCAACGGAAGCGTCGGCAAAGGCTTTTATCAGAACGTTCAGGGCGCGCGCCTGAGATATACGCCCGTCCATTCAAACGGCGGGAAGATGACGCTGACGGTGACCTGCGACCCCGCGAAGACCGCCGGTCAGGGGCTCGGGAGCGCAGGGCAGTATATCGACTTCGGCCTGAAATTTGATAATGCGACTCTGAGCGGCCCGGCGCTGCGGGTAATAAGGCTGAAAGACGCCTCCGATGCGGTCTCGATGGCGCTTGTTCGGTATGACTGCGGAAAGGTGGAATATCTGACCGAGCTTGTCAGAACCTCCTGCTTTATCACCGGCTGTTCGGTCAGGCTGTCTTTTGACGGAGGGCGGTTGACCGCCGACGTTTCAACCTCTTCGCCGGTTCCGTCCGAGAAGACCAAAAAAGGCTATGCCGAGCGGGTGCATTTAGAGGACGAGCTGCCGGACAGCCCCGACTGCGGGATAATGATCTGGCACACCGGTTCGCCCGGCTCCGGCGGCTGGCAGAACACGATTATGCTGCACAGCGTCGAAGCGGAGTGGGGGTAATGCAAGCCGGTTTTGTTGCCAACCTTTTGAAAAAGGTTGGACCGAAAACTTTCAATTTATCCTACAAAAGCAAATGCTCGGATATTGACACCACCCCCAGCTTGTGATAGAATAATCGCAGCAAATCTAAAAGGAGAATTTCAATGAAATATTATATAGGTATCGACCTCGGCGGAACAAACATCGCCGCCGGAGTTGTCAGCTCTGATTTCAAAATACTTTCAAAGGTTTCCGTCCCGACGGCCAGACCCCGCCCCTGCCGCGAGATCTGCGCAGATATGGCCGCCGTTGCCCTGAAAGCCGTTGAGGAGGCCGGTCTTTCGGTCGACGACATCGAGTCGGTCGGAATAGGCGCGCCCGGAACCGTCAACAGCGAGACCGGAACCATCGAATATTCCAACAACCTTGACTTTTATAACGAACCGGTCGCAGACTATATAAAGGAGAATATCGCTCTGCCGGTTTATGTCGAAAACGACGCCAACGCCGCGGCCTACGGCGAGTTTATCGCAGGCTCTGCGAGAAATGTCCACAACGCCGTCTGCATCACTCTCGGCACAGGCGTCGGCGGAGGAATAATCATCGACGATAAAATATATTCCGGCTTCAACTTTGCGGGAGCCGAGATCGGCCACACCGTTATCGAGGTGGACGGCCCGGAATGCACCTGCGGCAGACGCGGCTGCTTCGAGGTATACAGCTCCGCGACAGGTCTTATCAGAATGACTAGGGAAGCGATGGACTCGCACCCCGAGTCGAAGATGCACGAAATGGTCGGAGACCACATTTCAGGCCGCCTTGCCTTCAATGCGATGAGAGCCGGAGATGCGGCGGCTAAAGAAGTCGTCGACAAATACATAAAATACCTCGCCGCGGGCATCGCGAACGTAATAAATATCTTCCAGCCCGAGATACTCTGCATCGGCGGGGGAGTCTGCAACGAGGGCGACGCTCTGATGATCCCTCTTCGCGAGGCGGTCAAAGAGCAGGTATATTCCAAGCGCTCCGAGCGCAACACCGAGATCGTCCGCGCTTCTTTAGGAAACGAGGCGGGAATAATCGGCGCGGCGTTTTTGGGACTTCAAAGAAACAGGTGAGCCGAATGAGCCTGACTATCCGCCAGCGAATCTTCGCGCTGACCGACACCTACGACGTCTGCGACCACACCGGCACTCCGCGCTATTCGATAACCACCGAGCTCTTTACGATCGGCCACCGAATCCACATCTTCGAGGCGGGATCGGTCCGCGAGGTCGGCAATATCCGCGAGAGGATAACGCTGTTCATTCAGAAAGCCGTGCTCAGTATCCGCGGGGTCGAGATCGGCGTCCGCCGCGAGATCACCCTTTTCACGCCTTATTACACTATCGACAACGGCTGGAGCGTCAGCGGCGATTTCCTCGGCTGGGACTATGATATTTTAAATCAAAACGGCGCTGTTATCGCCCACATTTCCCGCGAGCTTTTCCACCTGAGCGACACCTACACCCTGACGGTCGAAAACCCTGCCGATGAGCTTGCCGCGATGATGATCGCGATAACGATCGACATGATGAACTGCCGAAACTAGCGGAGGCAAAATGAGAATACTTGCAATTGATTACGGCGACAGCCGCACCGGCCTCGCTTATTGTCTTGAAAGCGAGGCGATCGCTTCGCCGCTCGAAACGCTATTTGAAAAAAGCCCCGAAAAGCGCTTCAAAAGGCTTCTCGAGGCGATTTCTGAAAATAAGAGCGAGCTTGTCGTCGTCGGCCACCCGATAAACATGGACGGCTCTGCCGGCCCCCGCGCAAAGATGTGCGAGGAGCTGGCCGAAAAGCTCGAGCGCGAGAGCGGCGTTAAGACGGTTTTGTGGGACGAGCGCGTCACGACGGTTCAGGCGATCGGGATTCTGAATGAGACGAATGTCAGGGGAAAAAAGCGCAAGCAGGTAGTCGACACCGTCGCCGCAACCCTCATTCTTGAGAGCTATCTCGATTACAGACGCAAAAAGGGGATCGAAGCGTAAGCATCAGATTTTAAAGAGGGGACGCCCTGCAAGAGAGGGCGTCCCTTAAAATTCATATATTCCGCAAGATATAAAAATCCGCCTTGCCGGTATTTGCGGACATAAAACCCGCACGAAGCAGGGTGGGTAAGACGCCCCGAAAGTTTCACGCTCCCTTCGTCCGCCGCGCTGGCGCGGTCGGGAGGTCTGCAATCCGCTTCCGGAGGACGAATCCCTTAATTTATGTGTTGGATTTAAAAAACCGCAAATTATCGCACAAGGCAGAAAGCGATTTGCATCGCCGTTATATTATTTCACGTTCCGGCCGGAAAATTCAGTTTTCTCCGTCCTCGTCTTCCTCTTCCTCTTCCTCTTCTTCGTCCTCGGCGGGGTCATAGTAACCTTCGAGCCTTTCGAGGAAGATCGAACCGATCCTGTCGTATTCGTCATCGTCGTCGATCGAAATAAGGGTGGTGTCGTCCTCGGGGTCTTCAAGCTTTAAGACGACGAGCTCGGCGTCTCCGGCGATCGAGTCCTCGGGGTTGTCGTGGACGGGAAGAAGGGCATAATAGACATTGTCGCCTTCTTCGAGCGTGTCGAGCAGCTCAAAGGTTTGCTCCACTCCGTTTTCGTCGATAAGAGTATATAGATCGGGGTTGTAATTGTAGTCGCTCATACCGAAAATCCCTTTCAAATTTATTCGCAACAGTATTATTATAACCGATAGCCGAAAGAAAGTCAAGAACTCTTTTGTGAACAAAATATTAAATAATTTCTTTTGAATTTTTTTAAAAAAAGTGTTGACAATCACTAAAAAGTGTGTTATATTATAGACACAGAAAGAGATAAGACAAAACAAACAAATCTCAAATCCAAAAGGAGAGGGTTCCGATGAAGAGGTAACCAAATTCATAAGACGCCGGCCAATCTGACCAACGATCTGATGAAAGCAGTGATTCTTATGAAACTCGCAAGATCCTGGATTTAATCCGAAAATAAACCGAAAGAGGTGAGTCCAGCATACAACTAAGCTTTAACCAAAGATTCATACACAAAAAGCTTTAAGAATAAATCTCACGGAGATGATTCCGATGTATGTGAATAAACACAAAATTCTCTAAATTGCTTTGAAAGGCGTGAATCCAATGAACAGGTGTTTAACCGCTTAGCGGAAATAATGACCCACATAAATTTATATATAACAAGGAGCAGCGCAAGTTGCTCCTTTGAATATCCTGCGATAGAATTAGCCTCAAAATCTTAAAACCAAGTAATCCCTCGGCGCGCCGAGGGATTATTTTTTATTTTCCCTGTCATGAGGGTGAAACAAGCTGAATATAGATATAGCGGCAATGATTTATGCAGCCACTGAGCATTTAAAGGAGGAACTATGGATTTTAAACTTACTAGGGAAAGCTTCGCCGTCGAGAAGGTACTTCTCGATTCGGTGAACGAGCAGGCTCTGGAGCTGGACTATGTCCTTCCGGACTACTGCCCGGAAATATTCAAGGTTCTGAGCTGCCGCATCTATCCCTCGGCCGCAAGAAGAACCTTAAACGGCTCAAAGCTCAATTTCGAGCTCAACGCGCTTGTCAGGGTGGTATATGTCTCGGAGAACGGCGAGATCTCCGCGATCGAGCAGATGCTCTCTTATGACAAATCCGCCGAGCTGAGTTACAGCCCAAAGTCGCCGGTGATCTATATCGAGCCGTCGGTAGAGTCTAAAAGCTGCCGCGTTGTCAATAAGCGCCGGGTTGATATCCGCGGGGTGATCTCGACCCGCCTTAGAGTTTTGGCAGACGAGCCGCGCCAGGCGGTCACCTCGGCCACGGGCGGAGGCTTGCAGCTTCGCAAAAAGCTTGTGACCTATCCCTCGAAGCGCCTGTTTATCACCAAGCGAGTGACCGTTCTCGACGAGGTAGAGATCATTCAGACAAAGCCGCCGGTCGGGGTGGTGCTGCGCGCCGACGCCTCGGTCAATTCGGCGGATAAAAAGGTGATCTCCGGAAAGCTTCTGACAAAGGGCGAGGCGGGAGTCAGCGTGATCTACATTCCCGAGGGCGGAGGAGAGATCGAAAAAATCAGCTTCGACCTCCCGTTTTCTCAGGTTTCCGACATCGAAGGTCTCGACGAGCGGTTCGACGTCTATGTCGACGCGAGCGTTTCAAGCTGCGAGATACGCCCGGTCGCAAAGAGCGAGCCCGCAAAGATCGAATGCGAGCTCGGGATAGACATAAGCTGCTTAGCTCTGCGGTTTGAGAGCGCCCAGCTCGCCGACGACGTCTTTTCGACCGAGTGCGAGGCCGAGGCTGAGCGCGCCGACTGCGCGATCGAGTGCGTCCCCGAGCCGGTCAGCGACAGCCACAAGATCAAGGCGACTCTTACATACAGCGAGGGCGAGATACGCTCGGTGATGAGCGCGAGCGCCGAGGCGGGAAAAGCCGTCGGAATAGTCAGAAAGCCGAACGGCGACTGCGCCTTTTCGGGAAAGGTCAATCTGACCGTTTTCGCAAAAAACGAATCCGGAAAGCCGATCTGCCTCGAATCCGAGGCGCCTTATCAGCACGACCTTGAAAACCCAGTCTGCGACAGCGGCAGCTCCGACGTCAGAGCGTCGGTCGGCGCGGTGACATATAATCTGACCAGCTCCAACGCGATAGAGGTGACGGTCGAAATCAAGCTCAGGGGATATATCTGCGAGGCGAAGCCCCACAGCTTCATAAGCGATATCCGCCTAGACGAGACAAGACCGGTCGAGCGGGACAGAAGCTGTTCTCTGAAGCTCTACTACGCCGAGCCGGGCGAGCAGCCCTGGGAGATAGCCAAGAGGTGCCGCGCCAGCCTCGACGCGATACTTGAAGAAAACGAAATCGACGGCGAGGCAGTCGAGGCCGGCTCGATGCTGCTGATTCCGATTGAATAACAGGAGGGAATATGACAACTAACAACATATATAAAAGCATTTCCGAGCGCACCGGCGGCGACATCTATATCGGCGTCGTTGGGCCGGTCAGAAGCGGAAAATCGACCTTTATCCGCAGATTTATGGAGGATCTCGTGATCCCCAACATTCAGGAGCAGTATATGCGTGAGCGGGCAGTCGACGAGCTGCCGCAGGCCTCCGCCGGAAAGACGATAATGACCACCGAGCCGAAATTCATTCCCGAGGAGGCGGTCGCGGTCTGCCTCGACGATTCCGCGACGGTAAACATCAGAATGATCGACTGCGTCGGCTATATAATTCCGTCAGCAGTCGGATATATCGAAAACGACGCCCCGAGAATGGTCAGAACTCCCTGGTTTGACACCGAAGTGCCATTCAACATGGCCGCCGAGATCGGCACCCAGAAGGTGATTACCGAGCACTCAACCGTCGGGATAGTTGTGACAACCGACGGCTCGGTGACCGGCCTCGACCGCGACGAATACGAGGAATGCGAGCAGCGGGTGATCTCGGAGCTTTCTGAGCTCGGGAAGCCGTTTGTGGTGCTGATGAACACCGTCGACGAGACCTCGGAGCGAACCGAAGCGCTCTGCGAGAGCATGAGGGAGAAATACGGCGTCTCGGTCCTGCCGGTGAACTGCCTGACGATGACAAAGGACGACATCTCAAAGATAATCACCTCGCTGCTCTATGCGTTTCCGGTCAAGGAGATCGGCGTCAGTATGCCGAAATGGGTGAATGTCCTCTCGAAAGGCCATTGGCTGAAAGACGAGCTGTTCGGCGGTATCCGCCGCGCGGCAGATAAGGTCAGATATCTTCGCGACCTCAGAAGCCTCTGCGCCGAAATCGGCGAATGCAGCGACGTTGTGAACTCCGAGATCTCCGAAATCGACCTCGGAACCGGCGCCTGCAAAATAAAGGTCGAGCTCGACGGCTCGCTGTTCTACCGCATTCTGAGCGAGGAATCGGGGCTGACCGTCTCAGGCGACGACGAGCTGATGCCGAAAATTCTCGAGCTGGTTAGATTCAAGCGCAGGTTTGAAAAGTTTTCGGACGCCCTCGAACAGGTCGAAAAGATCGGCTACGGAATAGTTATGCCGGAGGAGAGCGAGCTTTCGCTCGACGAGCCGGAGATTATCCGCCAGGGCGGAAAATACGGCGTAAGGCTTAAAGCCGCCGCGCCGTCGATCCATCTTATCCGCGCGGACATCTCGGCCGAGGTCGAGCCGATCGTCGGCTCAGAAAAGCAGAGCGAGGAGCTTATCAGCTATCTGATGAACGACTTCGACCGCGACCCCGAGAAGATCTGGGAGACAAACATTTTCGGCAAGAGCCTTTCGGAGCTTGTCAGCGAAGGGCTCCAGCAAAAGCTAGGCCGCCTCCCCGAGGAAGCCCGCGAAAAGCTCCGCGAGGCCGTCGAAAGAATAATTAACGAGGGCTGCTCCGGCCTGATCTGCCTGCTGATATAAACCCTACGGAATAAAACACGCCCCCGCATTGATCTCAGTGCGGAGGGTGTTTTTATCGAGAGTATTCCTTGAATCAATAAATAACAATCAGCTTCCCGTCATACCCCATGCTGACGAGCAGGTCTGCCTGCGACTGCTCCTCGACCGCGGGGATAACGGTCTTTCCGCTGTCGGCGAGAGCCTCCGAGACGTTCTTGAAAACTGCTTTGAGCTTGTCGTTCTCGCTCAGTCCCTCGTAGGATATTTCGGTTTCGTCGGTTATTTCGACCCTGACGCCTATCTCAGAGGAGCTGTAACGCACATAAACGGTATTGCAGTTCAGAAGCGACGGGTCGTTCAGGACTTCATCGCTTCCGCGAAGAATATCCAGCGCGTCGACCTCGATCGCATAGCTCTTTGCCTCGCCGAGCGTCGCCTGAATCGAGTTGGAGAAGTCTGCGAGCGCGGTATATCTCGTCGGGCTCTGAACCGATGCTCCGACATATTCTAGGTCGGAACGCCTGAACGGTGGGAAGATCAGCTCACCAGCGATAATTCCGGCGAACCCCGCGTCTGAGATCTCGCTGACAAATCCCGAGATATATTCCTTCGAGCTGTCGCTGAAAGGCGTGATCCAGGATTTTCCGCCCGCCGAGACCGAGTTGTCGAGCCAGGTGCTGGTCGAGTTTTCAAACAGATAGCACATTCCCTTGTCGATCCGGCTGACGATATGGTCGCTCAGCGCCGAGATTCGAGCATAGGACAGCAGACCCGCGTCGGAGATTCGCTGCGCGGCCGCTTTTAGGTCGGCGAGTGCATACTGCGAGACGGCGGAATAGGCGATCGCCTTTTCGCTCGCGGTGTTATATCCGACCGTTCCGCCGTCGGCGACAAGCTCGACGACAAGGCCGTAATATCCGTTCTGCGTGGCATAGGCGATATTTTCGTCCAGCCAGGCGTCAAATTCCTGCGCCGGAGGCAGCTTGACGAAATAAAGCCTTGAAAGCTCCTTTTCGGGCTCTTCGGAAACCGGCGCCTCGGTGGTCGTGACCGGCTTTTCCGAGACTGTCGTCGGCGAGGTCGCAGGCTCCAAAGGCTCGGTCGGGCCGGTTGAAACGTTCGCCTCGCGGCTCGGGCGGGAGCTGACAAATTCCATGATCGGTTTGCCGACGCTGTAACCCAAAAAGGCGATCGCGATAAGCAAAAGGGCGATCAGGAAGACGTTAAGAGCGGTGCGCGCGGGCGAGCGCTTTTTCTTGAACATCGGTTTTGTCTTTTTGATTTTTCTCTTTTTCATTTTTGCCACTTCTTTCTAGATTTTCATGCTGTAAACTATCATTGAGATAATGCCGATATAAAGAACCGAAGCCGGAAATCCCCGAAATGACACCGGAACGTCTTTACTCGACAGCTTTTTGTAGTTGATTGCGAGAAGATAGGTCGCGAGAATGAAGCCTACCCCTATTTCCGCGGCGTATATCAGCCGTTCCCCGAGCGGCGCCCCGCTGATTCCGTTGTTGAACAGACAGCCGAGGACCGCGCAGTTAAAGGCGGTAAGGTGAACGTATTTTTTTAATGACGAAAACCACTTTTTCGCGACTAGACGAATCACGAGCAGCGTCACGATATAAACAAGCCCGAGGCAGAGGACATAGACGCTCTGCAAAAACAGCCGCGATGTCTCGGTCTTGAGCCAGCCCTCGGCATAATAGGCGAGGAAGCTCGAAAGGACCGAAAATTCGGTGATAAACGCGCCGAATGACAGAAGCTGCCGCGGCGACTTCGCGCACTCGATCAGTGTCGAGGTGCCGATCGCCGATGTGAATATGACATTTTCAAGCGTGACCGCTGCGAGAGCGGCGAGCAGAGCTTCAAAAAACTGCGTCAAGGCTTAACGTTCCTTTCTATTCTACATTGCCGGGGAAAATAAATTTATCGAAATATGCGTTATGATTTTCCGTATGTTCCGTAAACGATCTGGAGTATCCATCTGAACAGCGCGCTTATCACCGCGAGCAGGATAAACCCGCCGAAAAGATTTGAAAGCGCGGGGATTGAAAAGGGGAGTACCTTTACGCCCATAACAGTACCTTTTGTCAGAATTCCCCTTATCCCTCCGAAGCTCAGAAGCGCGAGGTCATAGCCCATAACATAAAACGCCGCGAGCTTAAGCATATATGAGGTCGAGAGGCGGTAAAACTTCGTTTCGGTGCGAAGAGTGATAAGCGAGTTGGTGATAAGCAGAGGGGCATATATCCCGACCGCGTAATACATCTCCGCGAGGTCGCCGCTTGTGAAAAAGAGGTGTATCGGTACATACACTAAAGAAGCGACGAGGGTATATAATATAATACGAACGGTATAGACGATTTTTCGGGGAACAAATCTGCAAATCGCGACGGTGACAAAGGTGACGGCGGTAAAAACAGCCGAGAGTATCGCCGCGGAATAAAAGTCGGTGCAGGCGGCGGCCGCCGGAGCGATTATAACTCCGCTCGCAAAAAGCGGGTTTCTTGTCAGCATTCCCTCGCGCTCAGCGTCGCGGAAAAACATCTTTTCATTCATTTTCGCCGGCCTCCTGTTCGGTTTCTTCCTCGGGTTCTTCGCTTTCCGGCTTTTCTTCCTGAGCGGTTTCCGTCTCCGCTTCCGGAGCGTTTGGTTCAGGCGCACTTTCCGAAGCTGCTTCGCCGGGAACGCTTTCCTCTGCGCTCTCAGCTTCTTCCCTTGACTTTTTCGCCTCGGCGCGCTTCTTCTGCGCCTCGATTATCTTGTCGCTGATAAAGTCGCAAAGCTTATTGAACCCCTTTGCAATCAGCCTCGCGAGCGCAACCGCTCCGTTTTTGATGTTTTTTCCTAGCCATACCGCCGCGATAACAAGGTTCTTTCTCAAAAACGCCGCGATGATCTTTGTCCACTTCCAGAGGAACCTGAGCAGCCTTTCAAGCGCGTCGGAAAGGCGGTCAAACTCGTCGCGGAAGATGCAGAGGATCGGTATCGTGAATACTGCGCTGTTCTCGATTCCGGTGTTCTGCCGGATCAGATATGATCCGACCGCGAGAAGCAGCCCGTAGATAAGCTGAGAAAACGCCCTTTTCGGGACATATCTCAGGTCGCAGGCCAAAAAGACCAGCGAAAACAGATATGACCCCGCAGCGAGGGAATTGAGGACTGCATACCAGCCGGTTTCACCGACGGGATAGAGAACGCTCAGAAGGATATTTCCGCCGAGACCGGCAAAAAATGCCGTCGCAGGAATATCGTGAAAGAAATACATCGCGATCGCGCAGATCATGATTATCAGAATCGCCGAGCTTCCCATCGGCCCCGCGAGCCTGCCCCAGACCAGATCGAGAATGCCGAATGTCGTCGACATTCCGTTGTCGAGATAATAGGTGAACGAGCGGGCAACGGCGTCGGTCGCAGTATTTGTCAGAGAAAGCTCGCCGAAAGGCACCGGCGTCGGATATCTCAAAATTACCGACGGAAAACAGAAAACGGTAAAAATATATGCGATGCAGACCGGGCAGAATATCAGATTGCGGTTGCCGCCGAAAGCGTGCTTGCAGACTATCGCCATAAAAGCCGCCGAAAACGCCATAACGGTGTAGGGGATCGTCGCCGGCATCAACAGCGCGAGCAGCAGCCCCGACATCAGCGGCGACTCGTCGCTCCAGTCGAATTTGATCCGCCTCGCCGCGCAGCAGATATAGTCCGCGAGAAAGCTCGAAAAGACGGAAACGGCGGTGACTATCACCGCGCGGAGGCCGTAATAGTAAAACGCCATGAAAACTATTGTAAACAGCAGCGCCGAAGTCTTTGCATAGCGCAGCTTTTCGGATTTTTCGGTTGTCGGGATTTTAGCCGTAAAGATTACCGTCCTTAATAAATTATCGAAAGGGGATATTCGGTGATTGAGAAAAAGCGCCGCCGACTGCGGGCATATCCCGCCGAGATGCCGCTGGTGTGTCTTGTCCGCGCAGAATCGCTGAAAAACCTTGCCCGCTGCCTTGAAAGAGCAGGGGTAAATAACGGCAGTCTCTATTTTAACGGGAGACTCTGCCTCGGAATTTCGGTCAGAACAAAGGAGCTGAAGCGCCTTCTGCCCGAGATCTGCGAGCACAGCGAAGCGGTCTGCATCGGCGATCTCTACCGCGAGCTTCTCGCCGAGCACGGCAGCGTTCTGATCGGCAGCGGGGCGGTAACTGTCCTAAACTCTTCTCATTGAAGCGACAGCCGCGGCCATGTCCTCGGCCTTGAAGATATATGAGCCCGAGACGAGAACGTTTGCCCCCGCGGCTCTGACGCGCGGCGAGGTGTTGAATCCGATCCCGCCGTCGACCTCGATGTCGGTCCCGAGCCCCCTGCGGGTGATCTCCGCCCTTAGCGCTGAGATCTTCCCGAGTGTGTCCTCAATAAACCCCTGCCCGCCGAAGCCCGGCTCAACGGTCATGATCAGAACCATGTCTAGCCTGTCGAGAAGCGGAAAGATTCTTTCGACCGGCGTCTTCGGCTTGACCGATATTCCGGCGGTGAGCCCGCGCGAGCGAATCTTTTCGATTATTTCGATCGGGTCGGCCTCGATCTCCTCATGGAAGGTGATGTGGTCTGCGCCGGCGTCGGCAAAGGCATCAATAAACCGCCCGGGATCGGTTATCATAAGGTGTACGTCAAAGGGCAGAGAGCAGTATTTTCTTATTGATTTCAGAACCGGAACGCCGTAGCTCAGATTCGGGACAAAATGTCCGTCCATAACGTCGAAGTGGATCATATCGCAGCCGGAGATTTCGGCGCGTTTGAGCTCGTCCGCGAGCCGGCCGAAATCGGCGCTGAGAATTGACGCTGAAATTTTTGTATTCATAAAACCTCTGAATAAAAGTTGTAATAAAATTAGAGCAAACTAATACACAATAATTATACTATAAACTCCCGCGATTGTCAAATCAAATTCCGAATTTGATACCGAATTTTAATAAATTTGCCGATAGCCGCCACACCCGGAATTGCAGGCATGGCGGCGTTATATAAAAGCGGAGGGCATATCGCCCTGCGCTGGTTTATATTATGCCGATACTAATCCGTCCGCCACCCTTCCCCACAAAACACTTGCATTAGTGTGAAAAGTGTGCTATAATAACTACATATTGTGATTTTGATATTTTTGGAAAGGAAGTTCTGAATAAATGCCCGCAAAAAAGGTATATGACAACGAAGCGATACGCTCGCTTAAGGGCGCTGACCGCGTCAGAAAGCGTCCGGCGGTAATCTTCGGCTCCGACGGCCTCGAGGGCTGCAAGCACTCCGTATTTGAAATAATCTCAAACTCGGTCGACGAGGCTCATCAGGGCTACGGCAAAAAGATTTATGTGACCTATTATAACGACTATTCGGTCGAGGTCGAGGACAACGGCCGCGGCTGCCCCGTCGATTTCAATAAGGCCGAAAACCGCTATAACTGGGAGCTCGTCTACTGCGAGCTTTATGCGGGCGGAAAATATGACAACGTCGACGGCGGAAGCTATGAATATTCCCTCGGTCTGAACGGCCTCGGCGCCTGCGCGACCCAGTATGCCTCAAAATATATGGACGTCGAGGTGTATCGCGACGGATATAAATATAACCTCCATTTTGAGGAGGGCGAAAACATCGGCGGGCTTAAAAAAGAGGAGACAAAGCGCCGCCAGACCGGCACCCGCCACCGCTGGCTGCCCGATCTCGACGTCTTTACCGACATCGTAATCGAAAAGGAATATTTCCTTGACCTTCTGAAAAAGCAGGCGATAGTCAACGCCGGCCTTGAGTTTATTTTCCGCTGGCAGAATGAGGACGGCGGCTTTGAGCAGTATGAGTTTCTCTATGAAAACGGAATACTCGACTATGTCAACGAGCTGATCGGCGAAAACGGCCTGACCTCGCCCCAGCTCTGGACCGCTGACCGAAAGGGCCGCGACCGCGACGACATGAACGACTATAAGGTCAAATATAACTTCGCGTTTGCGTTTTCAAAGACTGTCAAGATCGCGGAGTATTTCCACAATTCGAGTTTTCTCGAATACGGCGGCTCGACCGAAAAGGCCGTCCGCCAGGCGTTTACCTCATATATCGACACCTATATGAAGCAGAACAACAAATATCTCAAAAACGAGTCAAAGATAATCTTTGGCGATATCGAGGACTGCCTCGTAATGGTCTCAAGCTCGTTTTCGACCCAGGCGTCTTATGAAAACCAGACCAAAAAGGCGATAAACAACAAATTTATCTATGACGCCGCGGTCGAGTTTTTAAAGCATCAGCTCGAGGTCTATTTCATCGAAAACCCCGAGGACGCGAATAAGATCTGCGACCAGGTTTTGATAAACAAGCGCAGCCGCGAATCCGCCGAAAAAACTAGGATCAACACCAAAAAGCTCTACGCCGAAAAGCTCGACATGGCGAATATGGTCAAAAAGTTTGTCGACTGCCGCTCAAAGGACGTTGAGCGCCGCGAGCTTTATATCGTCGAGGGAGATTCGGCTCTCGGCTCGGTAAAGCTCGCCCGGAACGCCGAGTTTCAGGCCGTCATTCCGGTTAGGGGAAAGATTTTAAACTGCTTAAAAGCCAGCTATAACAAAATCTTTGAAAGCGAGATAATAACCGACCTGATGAAGGTGCTCGGCTGCGGAGTCGAGGTCAAATCCTCGAAGAACAAGGAGCTTTCGAGCTTTAACCTCAACGCCCTGCGCTGGTCAAAGATCGTTATATGCACCGATGCCGACTACGACGGCTTCCAGATCAGGACCCTGATCCTGACTATGCTCTACACCCTCGCGCCGACACTTATCGAAAAGGGCTATGTCTTTATCGCGGAATCACCGCTCTATGAGATCAACACCAAGGAGCGCACCTATTTCGCCTATGACGAAAGCGAGAGATCGGATATTCTTCGGCAGATCGGCAGCCAGAAATACACCATTCAGCGCTCAAAGGGCCTCGGTGAGAACGAGCCGGACATGATGAGCCTGACGACGATGAACCCCGCGACGAGAAGACTGATTAAGGTCAGCCCCGACGAGGCGGAGCACACCAAGTTTATGTTCGATATGCTTCTCGGGGACAACCTCTCCGCGAGAAAGGAATTTATCAACAACAACGGCCACGACTATCTCGACATGGCGGACATAAGCTGAGCCGAGGCTCGCCACCCGCTCGCACAGCCCGCCCCGCGGGCGCGCTCCGCGGACGGCTCGCCCGCCCCCGAAATACCAAACCGGAAAGAGGATATATATGCCGAAAAAGACATCAAAAGACAAAGAACCAAAGCAGCCCAAGCTCTCGGAGCGCCACGCCGGCGCTTATATTCAGGGCGCGGGAACAGTTGTCGACGAACCGATAACGATAACGCTTGAAAAGAACTATATGCCCTATGCGATGAGCGTAATCGTTTCGAGAGCCTTCCCCGAGATCGACGGCTTCAAGCCCTCTCACCGCAAGCTTCTCTATACAATGTATAAAATGGGGCTGCTGACCGGCCCGAGGACAAAATCCGCCAACATCGTCGGCCAGACAATGAAGCTCAACCCCCACGGCGACCAGGCGATTTATGAGACAATGGTCCGCCTCGCGAGAGGAAATGAAGCCCTTCTCCACCCCTATATCGACTCAAAGGGCAATTTCGGAAAGGCATATTCAAGCGATATGGCCTACGCCGCCAGCCGCTACACCGAAGCAAAGCTTGAGCCTATCTGCAACGAGCTTTTTTCCGACATCGACAAGGACACAGTCAACTTCGTCCCGAACTATGACAACACGATGACCGAGCCGGAGCTTCTGCCGGTGACATTCCCGTCGATACTCGTAAACTCCAACGTCGGAATCGGCGTTTCAATGGCGAGCGCGGTCTGCCCGTTCAATCTTCGTGAACTCTGCGAGGCGACTGTCGCCCTGATCCGCGACCCCGACTATGACGTTATGCAGACGATGAAGGGTCCCGACTTCCCCGGCGGCGGATATATGATCTATGACGAAGACAAGCTCCGCCAGATCTTTTCGACCGGCAGGGGAGCGGTCAAGATCAGAGCAAAATACAGCTATGATAAAGAAGCTAACTGCATCGAAATAACCGAGATTCCCCCGACAACGACCGTTGAAGCGATAATCGAAAAGGTTATCGAGCTCGCAAAGGGCGGGCTTAAAGAGGTCAGCTATATCCGCGACGAGACCGACCTCGACGGCCTCAAAATCGCTATCGACCTCAAACGCGGCGTCAACCCCGACGAGCTGATGAGAAAGCTCTATAAGCTTACCCCTCTTCAGGACAGCTTTTCCGCCAACTTCAACATTCTCGTCAACGGCTACCCGAAGGTTCTCGGTGTCACCGACATAATCCGCGAATGGCTCAAATTCCGAACCGGCTGCGTCAGGCGCAGAGTCAGCTTCGACCTCTCGAAGAAAAAAGAGCGCCTCCACCTTCTCGAGGGCTTAGAGCGGATTCTGCTCGACATCGACAAGGCGATAAAGATCGTCCGCGAGACCGACGAGGAAGCCGACGTTGTCCCGAACCTGATGATCGGCTTCTCGATCGACGAGGTTCAGGCCGAATATGTCGCCGAGATCAAGCTGCGGCACCTCAACCGCGAATATATCCTCAACCGCATCAAAGACAGAACCGACCTAGAGAACGAGATCGCCGAGCTTGAACAGATTCTCGGCAGCGAGCGCAGAATAAAGCTCATAATCATCGACGAGCTGAAGCGCGTCGCCGAAAAATACGGCCAGCCGCGCAAGACCGAGGTAATATATATCTACGACGAGCCGGAGGTCAGCACCGAGCCGGAGATCGCCGACTATCCCTGCCGCCTGATTCTGACCCGCGACGGCTATTTCAAGAAGATAACTCCCCAGAGCCTGAGAATGAGCGGCGAGCAAAAGGTCAAGGAAAACGACGTCGTTACCCAGGAGATCGACCTCTCAAACCGCGCCGAGCTTCTGTTCTTTACAGCCAACGCGAAGTGCTATAAGTCAAAGGCGTCCGCCTTCTCAGACACAAAGGCGAGCGTTCTCGGCGACTTCATTCCCGTCGCGCTGAAATTCGACGAGGGCGAGAGCGTGATCGGAATGGCCGCGACCCTCGACTATTCCGGCTGCCTGCTGTTCATTTACAAAAACGGCAAGGCCGCGAAGGTCCCCCTCAGCGCTTATGAGACCAAGACCAACCGCAAGGTGCTTTTAAAGGCATACTGCGAAAAAGCCGAGCTCACCGCGATCCTCAATATCGGCGAGGGCGCAGACGTTATGCTCCGCTCGACAAACGGCAGGGCGATAGTCTTCAACACCGGAATGATTCTCCCGAAGACGACGAGAGACACCCAGGGCGTTCAGGTGATGACTCTGAAAGCCGGTGCAAAGGTCGAAAGCGCCCATATCCTGAATGCCGAGCAGGTCAAGGAATATTCAAAATTCAAGACAAAGACTCTCCCTGCGGCCGGGCCTTTCGCGAAAGATGTCCCCGACCCCGATCAGATCACATTTTAACATCAATAAATAAAATTCGGCGAGGAGCTTAAAAGCGAGCTCCCCGCCGATATTATTTCACTTCTTGATTATTCCGCAGGCTGCGGCAGAGCGCTCGGCTCTATTGCGCTGACAACTCCGTCGGTGACATAGACCGTTACGCTCCATTTTCCGTCCTCCTCCGAGGCGACGAGCTTTAAGGTGCAGGTCTGCTCGAATTGATATTCCGAGAGCAGGAATGCTTTAAGAGCGTCGTCTAAGCTGCTTCCGACCGAAATTCCGTTGACCGAGATCAGCCCGTCTGAATCCGGCTCCGGAACCGAAAGAGTCAGCTTTCCTGTCGGGAAGTTCGCGGTGATCCTTGACCTGAGCGGTTCCGGCTCTTTGAAGCTTATCAAGGTTGGCTCAAGTCTGAGTATATTTCTGCGCAGGTAGTAGGTCAGCTCCCTGACCGCCGCCTTCTGAGTATAAACCTCGGGATTGTTGGCGGTCGAGGTAATTATCATCTGCTCCTCCGGCAGAATGCCCATGTTGGTGCTTCCCGGGTCGACGTCAAAGCCGTCGCTGCTGTAAAGGTGATAGGCGATATCGAGGCCGTTGACATTGTGAACGGCGTAGATAAGCTCGGGAATCGGCACAAGAACGTTGTCGGAATTTTCGGTTACAACCGCGATATACTCGCCCTGCATCAGCGGGCGGCCGACCATCTGATAGTGCTCGGTGCCGTCGTTGAGCAAAAGCCGCTCGGCTTCGGGGTCTTCGCTGCTGAAGTAGTCGTATTTGACGGTTATTTTATAAAGCGTCTGCGTGGTCGTGTCCATAGTGACTCCAGCGGCGTTCAGGGAAACCTCGCCGTAGCCGGTGTAGCTGTCTTCGACCGAGAATCTTATCAGCCCGACATTGTCAAGCTTCGCGATAACCCCGTCGCGGATATCGTAATATCCGTAGCTGCTGCCTTCGGTCAGTATCTCGACCGACGGGATCTGAAATTCGCTGTTCGCCGAGTCGCTGTCATCATCATATCCCGTCTGCGAGGTCGGCGATGTCTCGGGAAAGTCGACGCTCTCGGTTGGAGCCTGCGGCTCTTCAACGGTCTCGTCAACCTCCTCATCGACATTTGTCACAACATCGACATTTGAGGTGTCGGTACCCGCCCCGGAGGGGGTTGAATTATTCGGGTCTTCGGGATATGCCGGAACAGATTCCGAATCGGGAGCCGGATAAATCGGGTCGATCGGGACGACTGTCGAGGGGACAGTCTGAATGTCGTCCATCGAAACGAGAGCGTAGTTTGACGGCATATCGCCGCTGACCCAGAGAATGTAGTCGTCGCCGTTGTAGTCGCCGTCATATTCCGGCGAGGCAAAGCTCGAATAGGGCGCGCTTGTAGCCGGAATTGAAGCCGGAATCTCTTCCGGAACTTCCTCCGAGACTACTTCGCTATCCTCTTCGGCGTCGGGTTCATCGTCGACGCTTTCGACCGGAACGGATTCGTCATCGACGTCGTCCGCAATAACGTCGGGTTCGCTGTCGTCGGCGGGCATATCCGGGTTGATCTCTGCGCTCATAAGATTCGGTTCATCTGCAATATCGCCGGTCCCGTCTGCAGCCGCCTCCGCCGGGGCTTCCTGATCTCTTTCATCAATGTCCTCGCCGTCAGTGTCCTGCGGTGCGTCGGCAACCGTGGCATTATTGTCGGCAGACTTTGAACCGGTGACCGCGAACGGCAGTCCGCCGATCGAAACGATGCTGACAGTCGAAACGACAAGCAGTATGCAGGCCGCGAGCGCGATATATCGCGAATATTTTCTTGCGAAGACCGCGGGTCCGCTTCTTTCGCCGCGGTCGCGAGCCGACTCCGGCGCGTTCTCCTTTGCCGCTTCCAAAAGCGTTTCCTTAAGCTTAGCCTTAAAATCGTCGTCGAGCCGGAGCGAGCTGACTTCGTTTTTATATTCATTTATTTTCATCGTCAAACTCCTCCTCCAGCATTAGTCTGAGCCGTTTTCTCGCTCTCATTAAAAGCGATGAAACGGTGTTTTGGTTCTGCCCCGTCAGGTCGCAGATCTCCGAGATCTTGTAGCCCTCGAAATAATGCAGATAAACAACCGTTCTGTATTTTTCGGGCAGCTCCATTACAGCCTCGAGCACCGGCCCCTGGCCGAACCTTTCGTTTGAAACGATCGTTTCTGAAAGCTCCGAGGTCGGGTGAGAATAGACCTTTCGGTTATAGTTTTTGCACATATTCAGCGTTACTCTTATCAGCCATGCCCGCTCGTGCTCGTCCGATTCAAAGTCGGGCAGAGTCTGCAAAAGCTTCAAAAAAACCTCCTGAGTGATATCCTGAGCATAGCTTCTGTCGCAGAGCGCGTGATAAGCGGTGCGGTAGACCATGTCGGAATATTTATCGACAACAGAAGATATGTAAACACCGACGTCGTTAGTAGTTTGCATAATCCTCTTTCGATCCGGCCGATTAAGCCGAGAACTCCTTTCCGCCTGTTTTTGCACGTTTCATAAGTAATACGCACGAGAAGGCAAAAATATTGCACTCGGAAAAAATTTTTTTAAAAATTTTTTCTGTTGCTTCTATTCTAACAGATTTTGAAAAAAAGTAAAGGCAAATCCGACGTTATTTCTCAAAAAATAAAAAAATCATAATTCTTCATCTTTTCTTCGCGCTTTACCTATTGACAAATCGGAGAAAATATGTGATTATTATGATGTATAGGTGTGAAATGATTATTACCGCGAAACGGAAGTGACAAGGTGAAGAAAGTCCTTATCGACGGCCATTACGGGACCGTCAATTTAAATCTCAATAAAATGATAATGGGACGCGACGACCTCGAGATAATTTATCTTGAAAGCCCTAAAAAGGTCACCGAGCAGCAGCGCGTCTCCCTTTTGAATACCGCCGACATCGTTATTCTCTGCCAGTCTGCCCAGACTGTCGTCGAAACAGTCCCTCTGATAACCAACCCCGGAGTTAAGGTCATCGACACCTCCAACGCCTTCCGCCTCTCCCCGAGCTGGGTCTACGGTTTGCCGGAGCTCAGCCCCGAGCAGCGCCGAAAGATCGCGAACGCGCGCTTTGTCTCTCTGCCCGCGCCGATGGCTGTCGGAACGGTAATGCTTGTCAACCCGCTTTTAAAAGGCAAGATAATGCCGCCCTATCTCCCGCTTTATGTCAACTCGGTCGTCGGCTATTCCAGCGGCGGCGCGAACATGATCGCGATGTATGAAGACCCGAGCCGCCCGCGGAGCTATTCCTCCGCCCGTCAGTACGGCCTCGACCAGAACATTTTGCAGCAAAAGGAGATAATGCACGCCTGCGGCATTTCCTACCGCCCGTCGCTCAACCCGATGATCGACGACTATCCCAACGGCATTCTCGTCACAATACCGATGCACCTCCGCACCCTCTCCAAGAGGCTCCACTCAAAGCAGGTCTGGGAGACCTTCAAGCGCTTTTATGAGCATGAGCCGCTTATCACTGTCGAGGAATTCGAGGGCTCGATCGACGGGCTCGGCGGCTTCCTCGACGCCGGAGGAATGGCAGGCTCAAACCGTGTTCAGATCTTTGTCTTCGGCGACAACGACATCTGCCTTTTAGCCGCGAGATTCGACAATCTCGGCAAGGGCGGCGCCGGAGCCGTCGTTCAGAACATGAACCTGATGCTCGGACTGGATGAGCTGAAAGGCGTAGTCTGATATACTATATATACCACTCAGCCGGAATATTATCCGGCGCCGCGGCGGGATGCGGTATTTGTCTGCTTCCGGCGCGGCTTTGCTTTCAATTCTGTCACCGCTTTAATCTACGATATAACCCAAATCCAAAGTAAAGGAGAATAGCCAAAAATGCGTATTCGCAGATAAACTAAGGCTTACCTGCAAGGCAGTCAAGTAAGTCTGATCACCTGTTAAAACTGCCGGCCAAGACCGAAAACGGAGGACTTATGACTGACACTAACTTTGAAAGAATATTTGAAAAACAGCCCGAGAGCTCGGGGCTTCCGAAGGCGATGATCGCCGCAGTCGACACCGGAGAATACGATGTCGAGCGCTCGCTCGCCGAGCTTCGGGAGCTGATAAGAACAGCAGGCGGCGAAACAGCCGTTGAAGTAGTCCAGAAGCGCCAATCTCCCGACGGCGCGACCTGCGTCGGTTCGGGGCGGCTTTCGGAGATGAAACAGCTCTGCTCAGACCTTGAAATCGACATCGTCGTCTTTGATTTAGAACTGACCCCGTCTCAGCTCAGAAATATCGAAGACACCCTCGACGTCGAGGTCATCGACCGCACAATGCTGATTCTCAGCATCTTCGCTCAGCGCGCGACCACCCGCGAGGGGAAACTGCAAGTAGAGATCGCGAGGCACAAATATATGCTTCCGAGGCTGCTCGGAATGGGCAAGCAGCTTTCTCGGACCGGCGGCGCAGTCGGAATGAGAGGCGGCCCCGGAGAGATGAAGCTTGAGCTCGACCGCCGCTATATCCGTTCGAGGATAGATTCTCTGAGCGCCGAGCTCAAAGACATCGAGGCGCGCCGCGAGCTGACCCGAAAGAGGCGCAAGAAGGACGGTGTCCTTACCGCCGCAATAGTCGGATATACAAATGTCGGCAAATCGACTCTGATGAACGCGCTGACCGAGGCCGGTGTTCTCGTTGAAAACAAGCTCTTCGCGACCCTCGAGACGACCTCCCGCGCGATTCTTCTGCCCGACGGCCGCAGCGTTCTTTTAACCGACACCGTCGGCCTGATAAGCCGGCTGCCCCACCACCTCGTCGAGGCGTTTAAATCGACTCTCGAGGAGGCATCAAACGCCGATGTTATACTCCACGTCTGCGACTGCTCCAGTGAGGATATCGAGCAGCAGACAAAGGTCACCCGCGAGCTGCTTTCCGAGCTCGGCTGCGACGGAATACCGATTGTGACCGTTCTCAATAAATGCGACATCGCCGAATGGGACGGCTCGCCTCTGCCCGAGGGGACGGTTATGATCTCTGCAAAAGAGGGAACCGGCCTCGACCGCCTTCTCGAAGAGCTGACAAATGCTCTTCCCGAAACCGCGAAGCGAATGAAGCTCCTTCTTCCGTTCTCCGAAGCCGGACTTCTCGCGAAGATCCGCGCCGAGGGAAACGTCTTTGTAGAGGAATACACCGCCGATGGCATCTCGGTCGACGCGCTTGTCGATGTAAAACTGATACATTCTGCGGAAAAATTTGCGGTTTAAACTTTTTTATCGGCGGTGCAATATTTCGCGCCGCCGATTTGTATTATATATGAAAGCAAATAAGGAGGAGTTAAAAATGAAAATAAGAAAACTGCTGTCGATCCTTTCGGCTCTCGCGCTGAGCGCAGCTTTGATACCCGCGATTCCGGTCAGCGCCGTCAAGGCCGAGACCGAGTGGAACGACAACCGCAAAAACGCAGACATAATCGAGTTTGAAGACGTGATCGTCGGTGAGATCGGTTCAGAAGGCGATCAGGACGTCTACCGCTTCGACCCGCAGGAGGACATTTCCGCCTCGGTCGATCTCTATGATGTCCCGACCGGCAAGCGCTGGTTCCTCTGGGTCATGGACGAAAACTGGAAGCCTCTTGCAAACTCAATTGATAAAGAATCCGAAAACCAGCAGCTCGACTTTGACTTTGAGGGCGGAAAGACTTATTATATCGTCGTCTGCCCCTGGGAAAACGCCGAGGACAACTTCGGCGGCAGCTACACCCTTTATTTGGTCCCGAAGCACGAATATGTTGCAGAAACTTTAATTGAAGCTGAGGCGCTTGCGACTGAATCGAGCCTGAGAACGCTGGTCTCGAAATCCGACCTGATCGCCGAGGTTATGGCCGAAGGTTCACATATCGAGACGATCAAAGGAACCGTCTACACCGTCACCTCGCTCAGAATCATGCACACCGTAAAAGGCGATTATGACGCCGAAAAGGTCGATGTAAAGGTGCTGGGCGGGGGAGTAGACGGCGACACTCTATATCTGACCCCGCCGAGCGGATATCACCACTTTATCGAGGGCAGGCCCTATCTCGTTTTCCTGAAGCTCTATGAAAGCTCGCCCGCGAGCAGCGTCAGCTCCGGCGCAAGCTATTCTATGACCGGAAAGGCCTTTGAAAACTATGTCACTCTGAGCGGTCAGTCCGCCGGCTTCGACGAATATATGCTCTATATGGCCGAGGACGACTATCTCCGCCTCTCCTCAACCGATCTGACCGAATATCTGAAAATAGATACCGGCAAAACCTATAAAAAGGGCAGATATATCGGCGAGGTGGAATATGACGCCGACTCGATGACCCCCGGCGCCTCGGTCAGCGGGATAATCTCAAACTGCCTGCCTGTCGGCACAAAGCTCTACTTTGCCGAGGGTGATGACCTGACCGTTATCGCCGAGGTCGGCGGCGAGCAGCTTGTCTTTTACGCCCAAGTCGAGGAATAACTCTCCCAAAAACACGTCAAATCAAAGATTCGCGGTTTATGGTAATGACAAATTTCACTCCCTGTGCTATAATCAGGCGCAGGGAGTGATAAATATATGGACACAGTTAAAACAGGAAATCTGATCGCTAATCTTCGCCGTGGCCGCGGCCTGACCCAGAGCGAGCTCGGCGAGCTTCTGGGAGTTACCAACAAGACGGTTTCGCGATGGGAGACCGGCAGCTATATGCCGCCCGCTGAGTCGATGTGCGAGCTCGCGAAGACCCTCGGCGTGACCGTCGACGAGCTTCTCTTGGGCGAATGCAGGGATCAGCCCGCCGCTCCGGTCTCTAAGTGGCTCAAAGCCGCCGCAATTGCGCTGATCTCTTCTGCGCTGATAATCGCGGGCTCTCTCGGCGCGTCAGCGCTTTCTCGGAATCTGAAAGCGCGCACCGAGCTCAAACGAACCGAGACCGAGCTGGTCACAAAGGTCAAAGAGCTGACGAACGAGCAGTATTATACCTACGGCATAGATTACGGCGGCGAGGAGATAAGCTATGAAATAAGCCGCGTAAACGACATCTTAAACGGCGGCAGAGAGACCTACTTCGTCAGCCTGAGCGACAGAGCCGGCGCCTATAAATTTGCCGATTACGGCGGTGAGCTGTTTTTGGTCGCCGACACCGCCGAGCCGCTCGGCGAAACGGTTTATTCCGGAAGCTTCAGGCTCGAAGAAGTCGCGAAGCCTGATTACGGAAAATACGATTCCGGGCCGGACAGCCCCGACTACGACCTGATATGCTCCAAAATCGCCTCGGAGCTTATTGAATATGAGCCCGACGAGAAGTATATAACCGTCTTTGCGCTCGGAAAATTCCCCTGGCGCCGCGACGGCGATTCGATCGAACTGCTTATAAAGTTTTCCGGCCGCGAATATTCCTATTGCAGCGCAAATCCCGCCGACTCAGGCTGGGGATTTTTCGGAATACAGTACAGAAGCCCGCTCGAAGACGGCGACGCTTTTGCCGAACGGCTCCAAAGCCGCGCCGTCGGCGTAGGAACTGCGACGAACCAATAGCCGGTGTAACCATAATATCCCCGCAGGTGCGGGGATTCTTTTATTTTTCGTCGCTCTCCGCCTTTCGCGCCTTGACTCCCTTTCGGTAGGCGGTCGGGGTGCAGCCTGCGATATCCGAAAACTTGACGTTGAAATATCCGCTCTGCGCGAAACCGCACTTCCCCGCGATCTCGGTTACGCTGAGCTCGCTTTGCTCCAAAAGCTCCATCGCCCGCGAAATTCTGTATCTCGTCAGATATTCAAACGGCGTCTGGTGGGTCTCGGCCTTGAACACCCGCGAGAAATATTCGCGGCTCATATATGCTTCCGAGGCGATCCTTTCGAGAGTCAGCGGCTCGGCGTAATGACGGTGGATAAAATCGACCGCCGCCCTGATCCTTTCGCGGTTTGTCCGGTCCGCCGAGCTGATTCTCTGAACTCTCTCCGCATGGTTGACCATCAGCTTCCAGATTCTGAGAAGATCGGCCTTGACGGTTATCTCCGCGCCGTATTCCTCCGTCTTCAAAAACAGCTCAGGGTGTCTGCTGTATCTGTCCGGCAGAGGGTCGCTGTCATAGGGCGCATAGTCGTAAAGCGACATTATCTCGATCAAAAGGTCGATCACCTCCGCCTGCCATCTGACCTGACGTTTCAGAACGCTGCAAAATTTCAGCTCTCCCGAAATCACCGGCAGAATATATTTTTCGCTGATGATGTCGACCGGGTCTCCGAGAAGCTGCCGCGAAAACACCGCCGCATAAAAGACCGATTCGCTGTTGTTCTGAGTCCTGTAAGCCGAGTGAAGAGTGTTCGCGGGGACGAAGATCACATCGCCCGATCTCATCGGATATTCCTCGCCGCCGATGACAAAAACGCAGTCTCCGCGCGAGAGATAAAACAGCTCAAATTCCGGGTGCCAGTGGGAATATAAAATGCTGTACTTCGCGTTTTCGCCCAATGAATAATTCGGCGGCACCACAGTTTTGTGGAGCCCGATCGGGAAAAACCTTGTGCCGTGTGTGTTATTCTCAAAGCCGTAGTCCATGCTGATCCCTCCTGTCTCCTTTATTTTATACTTTTGCGGCTTAAATGTCAATAAGAAATAAGATTTACCGCGTCTATCCGCCAAGAAAGTCAATATAGAGAAATTTTATGTCAATATACTGAAAGCCTGGAGCGCCGGGATATGTTAGAATTAAGCTATAAATTATAAGGAGGAATTTGTTTATGAGCATGATTGAGATAAAAAACGGCGGAATATTCTTTACCACCCGCGACGAAACGGTTTTCGTCGAGCCCTACGGCGAGAGCTGCGCGAGAGTCAGAGCTTCGAGAAACACCCGCCTTTCCGACGAAAAGTGGACTCTTTTGGAGCCTGAGAATTGCTCCGCTGAGGCTTATATCGACGGCCGAGCAGGGGTTATCAAGAACGGAAAGCTGACCGTCAGAGTTATAAAATCGTGGGGAGGCTGCCGAATCGAATTTCAGCGCGGCGGCAAAACGTTTCTTTCGACCCACGAAGAGGGGGACATGGTCACCCGCTATCAGCATATCGCAGGCGAAAATTACAGGATTCGCGTCAACTTCGACGCCCGCGGCGAGCATATCTACGGCCTCGGCCAGGAGCAGCAGGGCTTTTTTGACCGCAAGGGCTGCACCTATGACATCGCCAACTGGAACACAAAGTCAACTCTGCCCGTGATCTATTCCTCATTGGGCTATGGCTTTCTTTGGAACAATCCCTCGCCGGGGCGGGTCGAATTCGGCCTCAACCACACCGTCTGGACCGCTGAAAACTCAAAGCAGGCCGATTACCTTGTCTTTGTCGGCGACACTCCGGCCGAGGTGATGAAAATATACTCCCGACTGACCGGCTTCGCGCCGAAGTTGCCGAAATGGGCGGCGGGATTCTGGCAGTCTAAGTGCCGCTATGAATCCCAGGACGAAATTTTAGAGGTTGCGCGGGAATACAAAAAGAGGGGAATACCCCTCGACGCGATAGTTATCGACTACTTCCACTGGACCGAGCAGGGCAACTGCGACTTTGACCCCCGCTATTGGCCCGACCCCGTGGGAATGGTCAAGGAGCTCGAAGAAATGGGAATCAGGCCGATAGTCTCCTACTGGCCGACCGTAAACCCCAACAGCCGAAACTGGAACGAGATGAACGAGCGCAATCTTCTGATCAGAACCGAAAACGGCCAATACCCGACCTTTGATTTCTGGGGACATAATACATACGTCGATATGTCAAACCCCGAGGCGCGGGAATATGTCTGGGAGCAGATCAGAAAGACCTACATAAAGTCTGGTATCCGCACCTTCTGGCTCGACGAGGCCGAGCCTGAGATCCACCCTCAGCAGTGGAACAACCTTAAGACCCATGTCGGAAACATGGCCGAAACCGGACTTCTCTACCCCTATTACTACTCTGAGTGCTTCCACGACGGGCTTAAATCAGAGGGCGAGGAGGAGATAATTCTGCTTACACGCGCGGCATACCCCGGCTCGCAGAGATTCGGCGTGCTTGTCTGGAACGGCGACATCGGCTCCGACTTCCGCCAACTCCGAAACAGCGTCGTCTCCGGCCTCTCGATGGCGATGTGCGGTATCCCGTGGTGGAACTCCGACATCGGCGGCTTCTTCAACGGCGACACCGAATCCGACTATTTCCGCGAGCTGATAGTCCGCTGGTTCCAGTTCGGCCTGTTCTGCCCGGTAATGAGGCTCCACGGCACAAGGCTGAAGCAGTCATATTATAAGAACAGATACCCCGGAATAATCTGCGACGGCGGCGGCCACAACGAAATCTGGCATTTCGGCGACAGGGATTATGAGATAATCAAGAGCCTTATCGAGCTCAGATACCGCCTGAAGCCCTATATTCTGAAGTGCGCCGACCGCACCTCCGATACCGGCGAGCCGATAATGCGACCGATGTTCTTCGACTTCCCCGAGGACGAAAACTGCTATAACCTCAGCGACCAGTATATGTTCGGCCCCGACATTCTCTTTGCGCCGATCCTCGATCAGGGCGTGACCGAGCGCGAGGTCTATCTCCCCGCCGGCAGGTGGGTCAGAACCTCCGACAAATCGGTCATCGACGGCGGCAGAACTGTCAATTGCCGCGCCGATATAAACGAGTTTATCGCCTTTGTCAGAGAAGGCGCGGAAGTTATCGGAGTCTTCTGAGAAACTTCTGAATGCAAATATCAGTTTAACGCCTGAAATTATAAAGCTTCCGGCCGATCCTTTAAAAGGTTGGCCGGAATTTTTGCAAAAAAACGACGGGTATGTCAGAGTCAAATCTTTTTGAAAAACCTATTGACATTGTGTCAGAACAGTGCTATAATGGCTATACTGACAAGATGTCAAAATAAATTCACAACTTTTTTGAATCTATGGCCGAGGCGGGAAAGCTGGTCGTCGACGCTCTCTACCAAGCCTGTATTGATCTGGTTTATGTCGATGATACGAATGCAAAATGTAAGATTTTGGCATTTAATGCTTATAAAAACCTTCAACATTAGCATTACTTTCGGCAATTAAATTAAACAAAAGGAGGCAGCAATATGCCGAAAGGTTCACCTGAGCTTACCGAAGCGAGGCGCGAAGAGATTATCAACGCCTGCGAAAAGCTCTATCAGACGATGAGTTTTAAGGAGATAACGCTTCGCGACATAGCGGGAGCAACGAGCTTCACGCGAACGTCGATTTATAACTATTTCCAAACTAAAGAGGAGATTTTCTTAGCGCTCCTGACCCGAGAATACAACCGCTGGATTGATGAATTGTCATCTATTTTAGAGTATGAAAAAATGTCCCGCGAGGAGTTTGCGGAAGCTCTCGCTCATTCTTTGAAGAACCGCGCGCAGCTTCTCAAGATCATGTCGATGAATCATTACGATATGGAGGAAAACAGCCGCCCCGAAAATTTGGTTGAGATGAAAATCGCCTACGGACGCGCTATGAGCGCGGTTCGGGACTGCCTCAATAAATTTTTCGGAGATATGACGGGTAAACAGGTTGACGACTTCATCTACAACTTTTTCCCGTTTATGTTCGGAATCTACCCATACACATTCGTCACCGAAAAGCAGCGCGCGGCGATGGAAAAAGCGGGCGTGAACTATGTATTTTTGACAATTTATGAGATAACCTACAACTGCGTTATCGGGCTGCTGAAAAGTTAAGGAGGATATATGAAGTACACAAAATTAGGCAATTCCGACCTCAACGTTTCGAGGATTTGCATGGGCTGCATGGGCTTCGGAAACGCCGCGACGGGGCAGCACAGCTGGACGGTGGACGAAGCGCAAAGCCGCGAAATCATCAAGCGCGGGCTTGAGCTCGGCATCAACTTCTTTGACACCGCGATCGTCTACCAAAACGGCACCAGCGAGCAGTTTCTGGGGCGGGCGCTCCGCGACTTTGCCAAGCGCGATGATGTCGTCGTCGCAACGAAATTCACCCCGCGCACGCAGGAGGAAATTGACAGCGGAATCTCGGGGCAGCAGCACATCGAAAACTACATCAACCAAAGTCTTAAAAATCTAAATATGGAGTATGTCGACCTCTATATCTACCACATGTGGGACTACCACACGCCGATGGAGGAGATAATGGAGGGGCTGCACGCCGTCGTCAAGGCGGGAAAGGCGAGGTATATCGGTATCTCGAACTGTTTCGCGTGGCAGCTTGCAAAAGCGAATTTCTATGCGCGTGAGCATGGCTTGACCGAATTTGTATCAATTCAGGGTCACTACAACCTGATTGCCCGCGAGGAGGAGCGCGAAATGGCGCCGTTCTGCCGTGACCAGAACATCGCGATGACCCCGTACAGCGCGCTTGCGGGCGGGAGACTCTCGAAGCACCCGGGCGAGACGTCGAAGCGGCTGGTCGAGGATTCCTACGCGAAATTCAAGTACGACTCGACTGCCGAAGCCGACGGTAAAATCATCGCGCGGGTGGCTGAAATCGCCGATAAACGCGGCGTTTCGATGACCGAGGTCTCGCTTGCGTGGCTGCTCACAAAGGTTGCCGCTCCCGTAGTCGGTGCAACAAAAATCTCACACGTCGAGGGCGCAGCAAAGGCGGTCGACCTCGCACTGACCGTCGAAGAAATTGACTATCTTGAAGAACTTTATGTGCCTCACGCGCTGGTCGGAGTGATGGCGCAGAACGGCAAACAAAAAGCAGGAAATGTTGTATAATTTTAGGAGGTATCATCATGGAAAAAATCACACAGACCGCAGGAAGAAATCAGCTCGGCGACTTCGCGCCCGATTTCGCACACTTTAACGACGACGTGCTTTTCGGCGAGAACTGGAACAACCGCGACATCGACCTCAAAACGCGGTGCATTATAACCGT
>CANQJB010000005.1 GCA_947624155.1 uncultured Clostridia bacterium | reverse complement strand
TACGCCATAGACGTCAGCTTTATAATACTGTTTGTTTTTATCCCTGTTTCTTCCGATATTTCTCGTATTGCTGCCTCTATCGGCGTTTCGTCATCTTCGCCGCCGCCGGCAACAAACTGCCACTGATCCAAATCCGAGCGATGAAAAACACAAAACTCCATCTCTCTCGAAGCTGTTTTCCTGAAAGGAATTGCCAATATCTGAAATGGTGCTCTCAACCTGTTAAACCTCCGCTGATTCCGATTTTTGATTTAGTATACCGTAAGTTTTTAAAAAACCAACCGCCTGCAAGTGATAAGCAGTTTTACACCGCAGTGGGTAATTACACCGCAAAGGCGCACTTTTCAATTATTTCTCGGTTTTGTATCAAACTCTGCAAGATTATATCTATAATTCTATCATATTTTTTCCTGAAATTCAATAGCGAACCCGAAGATATGGTTACATAACGGTAACAATTTATTAAAATTCGGATATTTCCTTGAAAATCTCGCGCGACTGCTATATAATATATTCTAAAGAAATATATCTCCTTGCGGACGGGTGGTAATAAAATGAATGAGCAGAACAGAAAAAAGAAGCTTAGGATCAGATACCGGCTCAGCATCGTGTTTTTCGGAACGGTGCTGATCTTCGGCCTGATGTTTTACAGATATATGAAGACAGTGACTCTTGAAGACGTCCTCTCGGAAGATCGGACAATTACCGTTTTCAATGCGAGTCAAGATGACGGCGACGGCTCAATTCCCGCGAATGGGGGAGAAGCACAGCAGCCGCAGTCTCAGGCAGAGATCATAAACCCAGTCCCCGAGTGCGAAGTAAAGGAAGAGTCCTATCTCGATAACTGCGTATTTATCGGCGACTCGATAACCTACGGTCTTGTTTCCTACGGAATAGTTCCGTCTTCAAACGTCCTCGCGAGCGTCTCTATGAGTATTTCAAGAGTAGAGACCGAGCAGATCGACACACAATACGGCTCGGTCACCGTTCTCGACGCTCTCGGGCAGATCACTCCCGAGAATATCTATATAATGCTCGGCTCAAACGGCGCGGCTTATATGTCCTCGGCCGAAATGTATCAGGATTACCAATCGTTTTTGAATAAGCTTAGGATTGCCTGCCCCGATTCAAATGTCTATATTATTTCAACTCCGCCTGTCAGCTCTGAAAGGGAGATGTCGACCGAATCGCCGGTCAAAAACTCGGTAATCGACGAGCTCAATGAAAAGCTTCTTGAATATGCTGATAAAAACAGCGTGCATTATCTTGATCTTTCGTCGTCGCTTAAAAATTCCGACGGCTGTCTGCCCTCCGATTATGCCGACAACGACGGTATGCACTTCAAGTATTCCACCTATGAGCTGTTCATCGACTACATACTGAGCCACGTTGCGGAATAAGAGGTGCTTTATGCGTAAAATTTTTGCCCTGATACTGGCGGCGGTGCTTTTGTTTGCCGCCTGTTCCGAATATGCCGAACCGGACGTCAATGAGCTTGTTACTTCTTTGACAGAGGATCAAAGCATAGAGGAGCCGTCATTTGCCGAAGAGTCGGATATTCCGATTCTGTTTGATATTGATGTCAATAAGGTTGAATCGTTCTGCGTCTGTTACAGCGGAGTCGGCGCGAAAGCCGACATGGTCGCCGCGTTCTGCCTCAGCGATAAAGATGACGCCTCTGCCGTTCAGACCGCGCTTTTAGAATATAAAGAGCACAGATATAAGGACTTTGAGGGTTATGCGCCGCTCGAAGCGGAAAAGGTCGAAGACGGCGTGGTCGCTGTCTACGGCAGATATGTTCTTTTGATGATACTTCCAGATATCGAGCTTGCGATAACCGAAGCAGACGAGGCATTTACCAAATGAACGGCTCTGTTTTGCGAATTTTTGCGGTTCTAGTTTCTATAATATGCGCTTCGGCGCTGTTTGTCGCCTGCGCGCCTATCGATGCGGTGAAGGATTTCTTTGCCGACGACGGGACGGGCCACATTTTCAAAATTGCTATCGACTCAACTCCCGAGAACCTCGACCCACAGCTTGCGAGCGATGCAAATTCTATTGCGGTCGCTAAAAACCTCTTTGCAGGTCTTATGAGATACGACGAAAACGGCAGGCTTGTCGGCTGGCTGGCTGAGGATTATACCATTTCGGGAGACGGGCTGACATATACCTTTAAGCTCAAAGATGGCTATAAGTGGCATTCTCTTGAAGATTTTGAGGCCCCGGTTACGGCACATGACTTCGTGTTCGGCTTTCAGCGGCTTATGGACCCGAAAATCGCTTCTCCCCATTCCGCCGATTACTACTGCATCAGCGGCTCGCGCGCGGCAAGAGCCGGAACGGCGGATATAAAAGACATCGGCGTCAGAGCGGTCGACGACTATACCCTCGAATTTACCCTTGAATATCAGAACGCGGAGTTTCTGAATCTTCTTGCCGAGCTTCCGGCGATGCCCTGCTGCCGTGAGTTTTATGAGACCTCCGGCGGAAAATACGGCCTTGAAGCCGAGAATACCTGTTCAAACGGCCCGTTTTATATCAGATACTGGCTCCACGACCCTTACGGCAAGGACAACTATATCCGCCTGCGCCGAAACCCGGGTTACAGTGAAATGAGCTATGTCAGTCCGGCGGGAATAAACTATCTGATAACGAAATCTGTCGACGAGCGTCGGACCGATTTTGCCGAGAGCGCTGTCGATGCGATAATATATCCCGCGGGCAGCTATGCTCCGACCGACAGCGATTCCTCTGTATACGGCTATTCGACCATCGCGGGGCTGATATTCAACGAAAAAATCGAGGCGTTTTCGTCGCCCGATGTCAGACAGATTTTTTCCTGGGCTTTAGACCGCGACGCCCTTAATCAAAACGCTCCGGATATTCTTCTTGACTCGCGCCGTCTTATTCCCGACGACCGAAGAATTTCGGCAAGGGGATATGCTTCAAAGACCGACGATGAGGTCACCGCCCCGAACAGCGCTATGGCAAAATACAAGTGGAGCTTTATTTTGAGCGACGGCGACAAATCCGAGCTGATCGGAAAGACGGTGATGGTCCCTTCCTGGTTGGAATATTCCGACCTGCTTCGTGATCTGACCGACAGCTGGTACTCGGCGTTGAATATCCATTTCAGCATCGACATAGTCAACGCCGACGACTACAACGAGAGGCTTTCAAAGGGCGACTATGACATCGCTTTAGTCACTCTCAGCTCTCAGGCCGCTTCGCCGATCGACTATATCCGCCCGTTTGCAGGCGGAAAATACGGCATCAGTCTCGAAAGCGCAAGGTCGGCCGTCTCGGAGGAGGGGAGATATTCCTCGCTCTCGACTCTCAACTACCGCTGCGCCGAAGCTGAAGACGAGATTCTCTCTCAGTATCACTTCATTCCCGTCTGGCAGCTTCCGACCGTTCTTTGCTTTGACGAAGACGCCGAGGGGATCACCCTCGACCCTTTCAGCGGGACAGCTTATTTTGAAAACGCAAAGATGTTCTGAAAATAAAAAAAGCCCACAAAGGGCTTTCTTTATTGCAATGATTATGCTCTGGTAACTTTGCCGGATCTGAGGCATCTGGAGCAGACATAAACGTGGCAGGGAGTGCCGTTCTTGATGACCTTAACTCTCTTAACGTTGGGCTTCCAGGTTCTATTAGTTCTTCTGTGTGAGTGAGAAACCTTAATACCGAAAGTTACACCCTTTCCGCATACTTCACATTTTGCCATGAGGCTGCACCTCCTTTGATATGTTCATAGAATCACAAGCTATATCTTATCAAATATTTTCCCGAAATGCAAGTGTTTTCGCAAAAAATATTCAGATATTTTTAAATCTTTTCCCAATGACTTGCTATTTTCAGAATTTTATAGTAAAATAAAAGAGTATATTTTCAGAAAGGAGCAAATCAATGTCTTTTTTGTTCAGTTATTCCGGCGTCAACTTCTTTGTGATGCTCTGTATCAGACTTTTGATAATCTTCACCATTCTTCCTATACATGAATACGCCCACGGCTACGCCGCCCGAAAGCTCGGCGACAACACCGCTCTTTATTCGGGGCGGCTGACCTTAAACCCGCTTGCTCACGTCGACCCGATCGGCGCGATACTTCTTCTGATCTGCGGCTTCGGCTGGGCAAAGCCGGTTCCGATCAATCCGCGCAACTTCCAAAAATACCGCCGGGATATAGCGCTGACAGCCTTCGCCGGTCCGCTTTCAAACCTTATCTGCGCCTTTGCCGGCACCTTTGTCGGCAGAGTACTCTATAATATTCTCAACGTCGCCGCTGCCGGCGGAACGATGAGCCAGTCTGCGTTTTCGGTCCTTTATTATATTACCATCGCGGTTCAGGCGTTTACCTCGATCAACCTTTCGCTCGCGATATTCAACCTTATTCCGATCGAGCCTCTCGACGGTTCGAGGATTTTGAGCTATTTCCTTACTCCTAAGGCCAACGCCTTTATGGCAAAATACAGAAATTATTTCTACTACGGAATGCTTCTGCTTCTTTTCACCGGAATCCTCTCAACCCCGCTCTCATGGATCATCGACAAGGTTTACACTCTGTTCAACCTTATGTTCTTCTGGGTCGATATCCTGTTCGGGATGATCTTCTGAGGCGGCTATGGCATCAATTTCCTACCGTCTCGACAGCTTTGAGGGTCCGCTCGATCTGCTTCTGTTTCTGATCTCAAAGCATAAGCTCAATATCAACGACATTAAGATCTCGCTTCTGCTTGACCAATACCTCGAATATATTGAGGGGATAGATGAGCTTGATTTTGAATACGCCGGCGAATTTCTTGAAATGGCCGCCCGACTGATACTGATTAAGACACTGTCTTTACTCCCTAAGCACGAAGAGGCCGAGGAATTAAGGCAGGAGCTTCAGGGCAGACTCATCGAATATTCACTCTGCAAACAGGCTGCGGCAAGGCTCAGAGAGCTTTATAAAGGTGACGTTATATTTGTCAAAAAGCCGTCGGAGATAAAAATTGTAAAGACATATACCCAGACCCACAGCCCCGACGACCTTTTAGCGGCGTTTTTCGGAATATCGAGCATGAAGCTGAGAAACAGTCCGGTTCAGGCTTCGGTATTCAGGCCGATCGTTTCAAAGAGGATTGTTTCGGTCACATCAAAAATTCTCTATGTGCTCAGAAAACTTTATCGCACAGGCAGCTGCGGAATGAACGAGCTTTATGAAGGAATGACCGACCGCTCTGAAAGAATCGCGACGTTTCTCGCGATTTTGGAGCTCACCCATTCGGGGCGTATTCGGCTCAGCGACGACAGCTCCGAGATAACCTTTGACCGCGAAAGACAGCGCACAAGACAAGGAGAGGAAAATTAAATGCAGCTTGATGAAAAAATCTCAATAATCGAGGCGGTTCTGTTTGCAAGCGGCGAGCCGGTCGACTTTGACAGGCTTTCGGTCGGCGCGGGGGTGGAAATATCGGATCTTCACAAGCTGGTCACCCAGCTCAATTCAAATTACAGCGAGCACTCCTCGGCTCTTGAAGTTATAAAGCTCGAAGACTCCTATCAGCTTGTGACTAAAGAGCAGTTTGCGCCTTATATCAGAGCCGCTCTTGAACAAAAGCGCACCGCGACTCTTTCGCCCGCAGCGATGGAAACGCTGACTATTGTCGCATATAACCAGCCGGTCACCCGCAGCTTTGTCGAAGATGTCAGAGGCGTTGACTCGAGCGGGGTTATCACAAATCTTCTCGAAAAGGAGCTTATCGAAGAAGCCGGAAGGCTCGACGTCCCCGGAAGACCGGTGACCTTTAAAACAACAGCCAATTTTCTTAGGTGCTTCGGGCTCGCGTCTATCGCCGATCTCCCTCCGCTTCCGAGCGACAATTCTCAGCTTACATTTGACGATGTGAGCAATCCCGAAGGCGAATGATAGGCAGACGATTCTGACAAAAAGGGGAATGTTGATCTTTATGACCGTGTTATGGATAATTTTAGGCGTCTTGGCGGGAATAATAGCTTTGATCGTCGTTCTCCTGCACTTTTCAATCAGGGCATATATCGAGGCCGACAACAAAGGGCTTGATCTCAAGGTAAAATATCTTTGGTTCGGGCTTTATAAATTGAAGCTTCCGGAAGAAAAGCCGGAAAATGAAAGCAAAGTTAACGAGGCTGAATCGGAGCCTAAGCCTGAGGACAAGCCGGAGATCGAGCTGGTCGAGATCAATGAAGCGCCCGAGCCCGGCAAAACACCGGCAGAGGAAAAGGAACCTTCTCAGCAAAAAGAGGAGCAGTCAGAACCTTCCGACGAAGAGCCGAAGGAAAAAGAGAATAAGCCGTCTTTAATAGAGCGGTTCAACAAATGCAAAAAATATATCCCCGCCGGGAAAAAGGCGTTCCGAAAGCTTTTAAAACTGATAAGAATTTATCACCTCAAATTTTCGCTCACAGTCGGAAACGACGACCCGTATAAGGCCGGAATGAGCTTCGGAGCGGTCAATTCCGTCTTCTATTCGCTGCTCGGCCTGATCTGCTGCCTGTTTGAAGTTAAAATCGACAGTACCGAGATCAAATGCGACTTTGAAAATAAGCGCTCCGATTTTGAAGTCAGCGCCGTTATATATGCCCGCCCGAGTGCGATTCTTGCGCTTGCGGCATACGTCGGGATATATTATCTGAAAATAAAGAAAAGCATGAAGAAACTTGAAAATAATGCAAAGGAGAATACTGCAAATGAATGAGAAAAGCACAAATCTGGAGATTTTGGTTAAAACCGCGATTGAAAAGATCAAGGAAATGGTCGACACCGAGACAATTGTCGGCAAGCCTATTGACACTTCAAACGGAACCGTAATCATTCCGATTTCAAAGGTTTCGGTCGGATTCGGCTCCGGCGGTTCCGACCTTCCGACAAAGCAGGCAAAGGACCTCTTCGGCGGCGGTGCGGGCGGCGGCGTTTCGATTCAGCCGATCGCATTTATTACCATTCTGCCGGACGGAAATGTCAAGCTATTGCAGATGACGATCAATGCTTCGAAGGAAAACGCCGCTCTGGCGCTCATTCCCGACATTGTCGACAAAATCACCGGCATAATTTCAAAGGGCAAGGGCGAAAGCACCGCAGAGACTAGCGAAGAATAATCCGCGTATTTTTTGAATGACACGGCATAAACTATCTTCCGAAATCTTTTTCGGAGGATTAGTTTATGGAATATATAAAACGAATGGTCGTCTGCCTGATTTGTCTTGCGGCGATCGCAACCGTTATCTGCATAAATATCAGAGCCGACGATGTCGTCACCAACGCAAAGGCCGCTATCCTTTATGAAGCCGAAAGCGGCAGAGTCGTTCACTCAAAGAATATGAACGCAAAGCTCCAAATGGCGAGCACGACAAAGATCATGACGACGATTCTGACGATCGAATCGGGCGGTCTCGACAAACCCTTTGAGGTCGACAGCGAAGCGATCAAGGTAGAGGGCTCGTCGATGGGACTTCTCGAAGGAGATATTGTCACCAAGCGCGATCTTTGCTACGGTATGCTGCTTCCGAGCGGCAACGACGCCGCTAACGCCGCGGCTGTTTCGGTCGCGGGGAGCGTTGAAAAGTTCGTCGGTCTGATGAACAAAAAGGCCGCGGAGCTGGGCCTGACCTCTACCCACTTTGTCACCCCCTCGGGACTAGACGATTTCACCGACGACCACTATTCTACCGCCTACGACATGGCGCGTCTCACCGCTTATGCTCTTAAAAACGAGACATTCCGCGAAATCTGCGGCACTCAGTCTGTAAGCCTTGACCTCAACGGCAGAAAGCTCTGGCTCGGCAATACCAATAAGCTTCTCAGCTCCTGCGACGGCGTCTACGGCGTTAAAACCGGCTTCACCGACAAGGCGGGGCGCTGTCTGATAACCGCCTGCAAGAGAAACGGTATCGACCTTATCTGCGTCACTCTCGGCGACTCTACCGACTGGATCGACCACGAAAAGCTTTACGGTTACGGCTATGAGGCACTCGAAAGGATCGAGCTCGGCGACGAGAGCTATATGATACCGACTGTCGGCGGCGACCGACCTTCGGCAAAGCTTGAAGGCGAGCCGGTTTCCCTGACCCTTCAAAGGGGAGAGGCGGAGAGAATCGAAAAAACGGTGCTCATTCCTCAGTTTATCTATGCCCCCGCGTCTAAAGGAGACGCGGTCGGGCAGGTCGTTTACTATATCGACGGCGGCGTTGCGGCTGTTTCAAAGCTCAGGCTTGCCGAGGGAGTGCCGAAAAAATAACATTATATCAGGAGACATCTATGGAATCCAGAATTCAGAAGATAATCAGCGAAAGCGGCTATTGCTCCCGCCGAAAGGCCGAGGAGCTGATAGCCGCCGGGCGTGTTAAGGTCAACGGAAGGCCCTGCAAGCTAGGCGATAAGGCGGATATTTCAAAGGATCTTATCAGCATCGACGGCGAAAACATTTATACTCCTCTGAAGCGCGAGCTTGTCTATTATATGCTCAACAAGCCGCGCGGCTATGTCACCACTACCTCTGACGAGTTGGAACGCAGATGCGTTATGGATCTTGTCAAGGACATTCCCGAGAGGGTATTTCCTGTCGGCAGGCTTGACCGCAATTCGGAGGGACTTTTGCTTCTGACAAACGACGGCGAGCTCGCGAATAAAATCATGCACCCGAGCGGTCATATTTCAAAGACCTATCGCGTGACGATTCGGCCGGACATAAACGAGGAGCAGCTCAATATGCTGACTACCGGCGTTGTGATCGACGGGGTAAAAACACTCCCGGCGACGGCGATAGTGCTCTCAAAGGAAGAGGGCAGGGCGGTTGTTCAGCTTACTATCCGCGAGGGGCGAAACCGCCAGATCAGAAAGATGTGCGAGGCGGTCGGACTTGAGGTCGCGAGGCTGAAAAGGACCTCGATCGGCCCGCTCAGGCTCGGAATGTTAAAGCCCGGCGACTACCGCGAGCTGAGCTCTGCGGAGATAACGGCTCTGAAAAACAGTCTGAAAAAAGGAGATGCTAAAAATGCTTCAAATTCTGAAAAAAGACGGCGCTGACGGATATGAAAAGATTCTTAATGATCTAGGGCTTGACAAAAACCCGAATGTCAGGATTTCGGAAGCGGTGGACGGAGAAAAGGTCACCGGCTTCGGGATGTATGAGCTGTCACCCGAGCAGATCACCGTTTATATGATCTCATATAACGACGATCTCATTCTCGGCGACGGGATTTTAAGAAGCGTTCTGTTTCTTGCGGCGATGAAAGGAATCGAAAAAGCGGTTTTTGAAAACGGGAGCGAAGCTCTGCCGAAGCGTTTGAAGCTGATTAAAGACGGCAACGTCTTGGAACCCGTTTCCGAAATCTTCGGCGGCTGCGAGAGCTGCAAATCAAAATAATCCGCTGATTCATCGGCATACATATAATTTATCCTGATTTTAAGAAAATCTTAATTATTTTCGTATTGATTCTTTATTTTTTTCGGTATATAATTGACAGCGTAAAGGGGACGGATATGCACAAATTGAGCTTTCAGATCGCGCTCGGCGGAATTATCACCGCCCTTTGCATAATACTTATGTTTTCTGTCGGAATCTTTCCGGTGCTTGTTTATGTGTTCCCGATGATTTCCAGCCTTTTGATATTTATGCTGAGCTATGAGTGCGGCGCAAAAGTCGCGGTAGTCTCTTATGTCAGCGTTTCGCTTCTTTCGCTGATACTTTCTCCCGATAAAGAGTCGGCGCTGATATTTCTCTCCTTTGTCGGCTATTATCCGATACTCAATAAGTATATCGACAGGCTTAAGAGCAGGCTTTTGCGCTGGGTGATCAGATTTGCTCTGTTCAACGCGGCAATGGTCGCGAGCTATTTCGTTCTCTCAAAGCTGTTTTTGGCGGCCGAGCTCGACGATTTCGGAAAATACACCGTGCCTGTACTGCTCGGCCTCGGGAATCTGACCCTTGTTTTCTATGACCTGATGCTTCGCTCGGTCGAAGTGCTTTATGTCAGAAAGCTTCGCAAAAAAATATTCAGAAGAAAATAATTGCAGGTGATTAAAATGCAGGAAAAACACAAAAAGGCGGTCCGGATCGGTTCACTGTTGATCTTTGCCGCAGTAATGATAATCCTGACTGTTGTTTGCTGGCCGGTCGTCGACCTGATAAGAAGCGAAGAGGGCAGAGAACAGCTCAAGGTCTTTGTCGACGATCATTTTCTTCTCGGAATAGTTATGTTTTTGGTCCTCCAGGTATTGCAGATCGTTGTCGCGATGATACCGGGCGCGGTCGTTCAGGTTTTGGGCGGCGTCCTATTCGGGGGCTTCTGGGGCGCGGTTTTATGCCTGATCGGGACCCTCGCCGGCGAAGCAGCGGTGTTCTATATAGTAAGAATCTTCGGAAAACCTCTTGTAGAGGCGATAATTGATATCAGGCAGATCAAGCGGCTGAGCTTTTTGGAAGACACGAAAAAGTGCGAGCTGGCTGTCTTCATCATGTTCCTGATACCGGTTATGCCGAAGGACGCACTGACCTATTTCGCGCCGCTGACGAAGATCAAGCCGTCCGCGTTTTTCCTTCTTTCAATGTTTGCGCGTTCGCCGTGGGTGATAATTTCCTGCGTCTTCGGTTCGAGTATCAGCGAGGGAAATATCCTGATCGCTGTGATACTTTCGGCGATCGTCGCAGTCGCGGGAATTATCGGAATACTCTATAAAGACAAAGTAATCGGAATGTTCCGCGAGGCGCGAAAATCACACAACGACAACTCGGCGCAATAATTCAGGCAGGCCGCAGCGCCTGCTTTTTTGCGTCAGAATGTCATTTGCTTGCGGGAAGTGTGAAATTTTAAAAAAATGTGGAAAATGCTCCTTTACCGTGTTATAATAGCATATCAAAAAATTTTGAATGAGGTGTAGTATCAATGAGCAGCTTCAGGATATATAAAAGCGGCGCTCTCTGTGAAATTTTGGTCGAGGAATCCGCCTTTAAGGGCGTAAAGCTTGTCGCAGACGCACACGCTGAGGACATCAGCTTTGTCTGCGGAAAAAGGCCGCAGATCAGGTCATCGGTCGGCGAGATTCGCGCAAAGAGCGTTATTTTTGCAGGAACTGTCGGCAAGAGCAAAATAATTGACAGGCTCGTTGAAAGCGGCAAAATATCACTCGACAACGTCGACGGAAAGAGGGAGGTCTATTCGATAAACCGCGTTGAAAAGCCGTTTGACGGCGTCGATGAGGCTCTCGTTATCTGCGGGAGCGACAAGCGCGGAACCATCTACGGAATATTCGACGTCTCCGAAAAAATAGGCGTTTCGCCGCTTGTCTATTGGGGCGATGTTATCCCCAAGCAGCGCGATGAAATAACCGTCGATTACAGCGACGGTTTTACCTCAAAGGAGCCGTCGGTCAGATATCGCGGACTCTTTATCAACGACGACTGGCCCGCATTCGGCGGCTGGAGCAGAAAGCGCTTCGGCGGCTACAACGCAAAGGCTTATGACCCCGTGTTCCAGCTTATTTTGAGGCTAAAGGGCAACTATCTCTGGCCCGCGATGTGGACCGCGACCTTTTCGGAAGACGGCCCCGGCCTTTTAAATGCCGAGCTCGCCGATACATACGGAATAGTGATGGGAGCTTCGCACCACGAGCCGATGTGCCGCGCGGGCGCAGAGTGGCAGCATATCTATAAGAATTACGGCGACGACAACACCTGGAGCTTCATCTCAAACGGCAAGGCGATAACCGAGTTCTGGCGGGACGGACTAAAGCGCAACAAGGACTTTGAAAACGTAATCACTGTCGGTATGCGCGGCGAAAACGACTCGCTTCTTCTCGGAAAGAACGCCACCCTTGAGGACAACATAAATGTTCTGAGAAACGTGATCCTGACCCAGAACGAGCTGATGAAAGAGGTCGTCAATCCCGAGCTTGCGGAAATTCCGAGAATGCTCGCCCTTTACTATGAGGTCGAGGACTTCTATCACGGCGACAGGGAGACAAAGGGTCTCAAAAACTGGGACGCTCTCGACGGAGTTATTCTGATGCTCTGCGACGACACCTTTGCAAACCTCCGCTTTCTGCCTGACGAGACCGACCGCGACCACAACGGCGGCTTCGGAATGTATTATCACTATGATTATCACGGCGCGTCGATCTCCTATGAGTGGATGAATGTCAACCGTCTCTCGAAGACCTGGGAGCAGATGACTATGGCCTATGACTACGGCGTCCGCGACCTTTGGATCGTCAATCTCGGCGATATCAAGGGGCTCGAATATCCGCTCTGCTACTTTATGTCGCTGGCCTATGACTTTGAAAAATACGGCTCGACTGCTCTCAACAGCGTCGAGGGATTTGTCCGCAGCTGGATCAGGCAGCAATACGGCGACTGGCTGAGCGAAAGCCAACTTGAGAACGTTTATACCGTTCTGAACGGATATACCAAGCTCAACAACGCCCGCACGCCCGAATCAATGAACCAGAACATCTATTCTCCGGTCAACTTCCGCGAGGGGGAGAGGGTTCATTCCGAGTGCGAGCAGATAATCAAGCTCGCCGGGGCGCTCTACCGTGACGCTCCCGAGCCGATCAAGCCCTCGGTCTTTTATGAGATCTACTATCCCGCCGTCGCCTCTCTGAATTTCATCCAGATGTCGATCGAGGCCGGCTGGAACAACTTCTATGCTTCCCGCGGCAGCCTCGCCGCCAACAAATATCTCGACTGCGTCAAATCAAGGGTCTGCCGCGACAGAGAGCTCCACAAGGAATTTGACACACTCCTCGGCGGGAAGTGGATTCACATGGCCGATTCCGCTCACCACGGCTTCAGAACCTGGAACGACGAGGACTGGAGGTATCCGACCGTCAGCGAAGTCGTTCCGGTTCCGACCGCTAAATCCTATGTTTCGTTCGCAGGCAGCGAGAGATATTCGATCGGGACATTCTGGGCGTCGTCCCGCCCGCTTGAAAACCGCGAGTTTATGCGCCCCGACACCGATCATATAACAATAAATATCGAAACCGGCAGCTCGGCGGAGATGCACTATGAGATCAGATGTGACAAGCCCTGGCTGATATTTGACAAAACCTCCGGCGTCGTTTTACCGAAGGACGGCATTGCCTCCGTCAATATTCGCTGCGACCGCTCAAAGCTAGGCGAGAAAACCGACTGCGCCGATGTGACCGTGTTCTGCGTCTTCAAGACCGACAAGATGGACAACCGGGACGAAGAGGAGATGTATGACAAGCCGATCGGCCGCACCCGCACAAAAATGAAGGTTTATGCCGGCGGAAGCTATAATTATCCCGCTATGACCTTTGTCGATACCGAGGGCTATGTTTCGATAGAGGCAAGCCATTACAGCGATATCCACGACGCTGACGGCGCAGGCTGGAAGGCGATTGACCACCTTTCAAGGCTCGACACTCCCGCGATGAAGGTTCTTCCCTCGACAGAAGCTTATATTTCAAACTCCGAGGACAAATATCTCAAAGAAGACGTTCCGTATATTGAATACAGCTTTGCGGTCGAAAACGGCGGAGATTGCGAGCTGAAGCTCTATTTCAGTACCAGAAACCCCGTTTCACAGAAGGCGAGCCTAAGGGCGGGTCTCAGCGTCAACGGCGGGGAGCGCAGAATAATCTACACCGCTCCAGCGGGATATAAGCCGGGTATGCACGGCAGCAGAGAGTGGGGCAAAGAGGTTTTGGAGCGCGTCAGAATAGTCAAGACCGATATTTCGGTCAGCGGCGGCGTCAACAAAATCAGAATCTACGGCGGCGACCCGAATATTATCCTTGAAAAGCTTGTTGTATATCCCAAAGGCCGCGAGCCTGCAAGGACATATCTCGGTGAACCTGAGAGTTACTATGTAAAGTAATGTGGCTTGACACAGATGACAGACTATCTTAGATTTGAAGAACTGACCTCAAAGACTATCGACGAGCTGCACGAGGATAACGGCGTAGGTACGCTATCGGAAAAGTATCTCCACATCTTTTTGAAAAACTACTTTGAGCCGGATAAGTCCTGCCATGAGGTAAAGGTCGGGCGCTTTACGGCTGATATCTGCTCTCAAAATCACATCACCGAGATTCAGACGCGCAACCTCAACGCTCTCCGCGAAAAGCTGGAATATTACCTCCTTGAGGGCTACGATGTGACTGTCGTTCATCCGATTCCGAGAGCCAGACGAATACTCCATGTCGACAGTGAGAGCGGCGAGATAATCAGAAAATACCGCTATCCGCACACCGGCAGCTTTTATGACGGGATACCCGAGCTTTATAAAATAAAGTATTTTCTCGACTGGGACAGATTCACCGTCAGGCTGATGCTCTTTGACATCGACGAATACCGCGAGCTGAAGGGCGGGGGAGTCACAAAAACCGGACGCCCTAGGCGGCGGACCTCTAAGCGACTCGACCGCATTCCATTCGCAATCGGCGATTCGCTGATTCTCGACAATTCCGCCGACTACCTCGCTTTTGTGCCGGAAAATCTCCCAAAGGAATTTACCTCAAAGGATTTTGCAAGGTGCGCGAAGGTTTCGGTCGGCGTCGCACAGATGACCCTCAACATTCTCAGCTATCTCAAAACCGTCGAACACATTTCAAACATCGGTAAACGCTATGTTTACCGGCTGAACAGATATTTTGACTCCGATTCCGGCGATGAACTATGATCGCCGGAATTTGCTTTTAATGAAACTTTTTGAGCCCGCCGCGGTTCTAATATTCGTAACGTTACAAAAGAGGTGAAGGCTTTGACCGATAAAAGCAATGTAACTCGGGAGAATTTTGCGGAGCGTTTTTCGGAAATTCAGAATGAACTCTACCGCGTTGCGTTTTTATATGTCAAAAACAGCGAGGACGCCCGCGACGTAGTACAGGAAACAGCTTTCAGGTGCTATAAGAATCTGAAAACGCTTCGACAGCCGGAATATTTCAGAACCTGGGCAGTCAGAACGGCTATAAACTGCTCGATGAATATGCTCAGAAAAAGCCGAAGATCTGTCCCGCTGGAGGATTATATGGTCGGCGAGGCTCCTTCTCCCGAGAACTCGGCCGAGGCGGCGGTGCTGCTCGAAAAGCTGATGAACCGTCTCAGCCCAAAGGAAAAGTCGGTCGTTCTGATGAGGTTTCTTTACGGCATGACGCTCGATGAAATAGCGAAAGAGCTGCATATCCCGCTCGGGTCGGTCAAATCTCTGCTTTACAGATCAATTGAAAAACTCAAAAAGGAGAGCTCCGAATGAAAGAAGATATTATAAAATCGCTTGAGCTTATCAAAATTCCCGACGGACTTTCAGAAGACGTCGGAATCGGTATCGCTCGCGCAAAACAAAAGGAGAGTATCAGAATGAAAAGGAGTTATCTGCGCAATGCGGCGATTGCGGCGGCCTGCGCTGCGGTTGTATTAGCCGCGAGCTTCACTGCTGTGGCGGCTTATGTCTCGCCGTTTACAAAGGATGTTATGAAAAACAAAGCTTACGGCGCCGCGCTTGAATTTGCGGTCAAGCACGCCGACAGCGAAGAACAGAGCCAAAGCATCGCCGAGATGCTTATCGGCGACCTCGCTTATGACAAAGCTACCGAGGAATCGTCGGTAAACTTCGGGCTTGAAGGCTTCGCGCCGGTCTACAATGTCGCGTTTAAGGTTGCGGGGTTTGAATACGAAATTCAGGTCAACGCCAAAACACTCGAAGTCGTGAGCTATCTGAGAAGTGCCGACGATGGCTGGGAAGAACATCTTTCGGCGGCACAAAACGGCGAAAAACCCTCGATTGAAACGCTTACGCCGGTGGAAGCTCAGTTTATAGCGCAAGACTGGTTTGGGCTCTATGATACCGCCAACTGCGGCGACAATTCGCTGAGGGGAGAGACTTCCCCCGAAAAGGACGGAATGACCGTTAAGCTCACCCACGGCGGATATATATATGAATGTGTAGTCGACCCGGATTCGGGAGAGGTATCGGAAGCCGCAATAACCGAGGAAAAGGGCTCAAAAGACAGGCATAGACATGAACCGAACAGCGAGTATATCGGCCTTTACAGGGCAAATCGGATAATCCTAGAAGAATACAGCCTGAAATACAGCCCTTATGACTATTTCAACGCCGATAATATGTATGTCATGAGTCTGAACTTCGTCGCAAAGACCCAAAAAAGGGGAGACAAGACAATTGACAGCGGCTATGATGATGACGTATATGTAGCTGTGCTTCAGATAAAAGACACGTCGATACGCGCCGAAATAGTAATAAACGCAAGAACCGGCGAATTGATTTCGGACAAGGTTTTAGCGGAGTAGAGAAAATCCCCCATGAAAATGGGGGATTAAATTTTTTCAGAAAACCTATTGACAAAGTAACAATGTTATGTTACACTGCATACAGTAACATTGTTACAGTCAGAAGCGAGGTGAACAAATGAATGACCTGATGTCCAAAAAAGAGCTGCTTGAAAAATACGGAATATCCTACGGCACCCTTTATCGCTGGAAGCGAATGGGGCTTATTCCGGAGGACTGGCTGGTAAAAAAGTCGACATTTACCGGTCAGGAGACATTTTTCAACCGCGAGCTGATCTGCAAAAGGGTAGAGGAGATAATCGAGAAAAAAGACACCGTTTCGCTCGAAGAGCTCGCGAGGCAGTTCACTGAAAAGCGGGTAGAGTCGCCGACGGTGAAGGTAACGACAAAATACGGCGACTCGGTATTTTATCTTTCCGACATCACCGATATCACGGTATCGTCAAACGGAATCATAACAAGCATTTTAGAGGCGGCAAAAAACGCCGCGGTACAAAACTAAGGAGGAAAATTTATGGGGAACATTCATATTTCGGGGAGCGGCAGAATAAACGCCGACGGAAACTATTATGAGGAAGTACACATTTCGGGCTCGGGGCGCATTGAGGGAAATCTGCGCTGCCGCTCAATTCATGTCAGCGGCTCGGGGCATTTTAACGGGAATGTCGTCTGCGAGGATGAGATAAGGACATCGGGTTCGGGGCATTTTGAAGGAAGCGTCGAGTGCGGCAGCTTTTCCGTTTCCGGCTCGGGACATGTCCAAAACGACCTGAAATGCAAGGCGCTGAGGTCTTCCGGCTCGTCGCATATAAACGGAAGCGTAAGCTGCACCGATGCCGATATTTCGGGCAGCGTCAGTGTCGGCAAAGACTTTTCGGGCGAGAATGTCACCGTTTCGGGAGCAGCGACTGTCGGCGGGCTTCTCAACGCCGAAAATATCACTGTTTACCTCGGCGGGAACAGCACAATAAAAGAGATCGGCTGCACAAAAATTGAAGTCAAAGAGGGGAAAAACAGATCCGGATTGCAGATAGGGCCGTTTAAGCTTGAGAGGAAAAGAGACTATGATCTGACCTGCCCGATTATCGAGGGCGACGAAGTAAACCTTATCAACACCACATCAAAGGTCGTCAGAGGTAAAAATGTCAGAATCGGCCCCGGCTGCGCTATCAACAGGGTAGAATACAGCGAGAGCATCGAGGTCGACAGCGCCTCAACCGTCGGCGAACAGGTGAAAATATGATCGAATTTTTCGAGATAAAGCCGGACACCGCAGCCGATTTTCTCAGCTTCTTTGACAACTGTGCGTTTTCCGAGGACGACGAATGGGCGGGCTGCTACTGCCTCGAAGGCCACTGTGAAAAGCACTTTGAAATTGATTTCACCGACCGCCGAAAGCGCCGGAAATTCGCCGAGAGGCTTGTAAAAAAGGGCGCGCTGCACGGGTATCTTCTTCGGGAGAACGGCAGAGACGTCGGCTGGGTGAAGCTCGGCGATAAGGCCGATTTTGAGGCGTTCAAAGACTGGCCGCACGGGGATTTCCCCGAAAAGCGCGGGACTACCGCCTCGCTTTACTGCATTGACTTGATACCCGAATACCGGGGCAGGGGAATTGCAAAAAAGATTCTTGAATTTGCGATTCAAGACTGCCGTGAAAAGGGTTATCGCTGGCTTGAAGCCTATCCCAACACCGATCCCTGCGTACACAGAAACTACCGCGGGCATATCGGAATGTATCTCGAAGCCGGGTTTGTGAAAATCGGGCAGTCCGAGGACTTCACGGTAATGAGAATAGAAGTGTAATTTTTCAGGAGCGGCACATGCTGCTCCTTTTTTTGAAAGAATTCCTGCAAAAATTTACTGATTCTATTGAAATTTGATTCATAGTATGTTAAAATGATTCTGTTGTCTGGAGGTGGTGCTTTGGCAAGATCACGCAAAAAAATCGGCAGACCGAACCGCGTTGTCTATTATCTCGGTTTCGGAGTGCTGAGAGCCTATTTTCGGCTGTTTGTCGGCACAAAGTTCCGCTTCGACCGCTCAGGTCTTGCCGATTTAAAATCCGGCCCCGCGCTCATTATCGCGCCCCATATTTCGGGCATTGATTTCATCACCGTCGGCATCGCCTGCAAGAAATATACACCTACATTTGTTCTCAGCGAGCACCTCTTTGCAAAACCGCTTATCCGCTTTATTTTAACGAATCTCGGCCATGTGATTTCAAAAAAGATGTTCTGCGCAGACGCGGGGACAATTATGGGCATAATGAGAGCAAAGGCGGAGGGGAATGTGATCGTCCTTTTCCCGGAAGGGAGAATGAACGCCGTTGCACACACTCTGCCGATAACTCCCGGGACTGCCGAGCTGATTAAAAGACTGGAGATTCCGGTCTACTGCGTTATCGGTAACGGCGCGGCACTCGCTGACCCGAAGTGGTACCGCGGCTTTCGCGCAGGTCTGGTTGATGTTAAAACCTCGAAGGTCTTCAGCGCCGAGGAACTCAAGTCTCTCAGCGCCGATGAGATTTCAAAAAGAGTTGACGGGGCGATCTATCACGACGACGAAAAGGCAATGGCAGGGGAGCGTTACCCCGCAAAAGACACCGTCAAGGGCCTCGACAGAGTTTTATATAAATGCCCGGAATGCAGAGCGGAGTTTCGCTTAAAAGCAGAAAACTGCGCAGTTATATGCAAAGCCTGCGGCTTTATGACTGAGCTCACAGACTCATATCGTTTTACAAATGGGAAAATGGGTTCTATTAACGATTGGTTCTACTGGCAGATCGACGAGCTCGATCTCGGCGGGGTAATGGAATCGGATATCAAAATCGGGGCAGTCGGCCCTGACCACAATATGGACTTCAACGCGGGTTCCGGTCATCTGAGGCTCGACAGAGAGCGTCTGACTCTCACAGGAAGCTTTTTCGGCGAGCCGATCGACTACTCAATGGAGCTTGAACAGCTAGGCGGAACGCCATATACCCCAAACCGTGAATTTGACATCTACTATAAGAAAAAGCTGCTGTATTTGCAGCCGCCCGATCCACGCTCGGTCGTAAAATGGGTAACATTTATCGACAAGGCCGTCGCCGAAAAGCGCGGAATCAAACTCAACCGTTGAATCGCGCATTGCGCTTCAAAATAATTTTTAAAGTGAGGAAATTAAAATGTCTACTTTAATCGAACGGTTCTATACGAGCGAAATTATGCAGGTCATCACCTCGATCGGAATGAAAATTCTTTATGCAGTTCTGATTGTCATTGCAGGTTTTCTTTTTGCGTCCTATCTGACAGGACTCATCAAGAAAAAGGCCAAGATTGAGCAGAGCGTAAAGGATTTCGCTTCTTCCTTTGTCGCAATCGCGATCAAGATCCTTGCGGTGATCACCGCGCTGTTCGTCCTCGGAGTTCCCGCGGCGTCGTTTGTGACGATACTCGGCTCTGTCGGCCTGGCTGTCGGCCTCGCGATGCAGGGCGCGCTCTCTAACTTTGCAGGCGGAATACTAATCATCGTCTTCCACCCGTTCAGGGTAGGGGACTATATCACCGTAAACGGCCAGAGCGGCGTTGTTCAGAATATTTCGATATTCTATACCTCTGTTCTGACAGACGACAATGTTGTTGTGACTCTTCCGAACGGAACGCTCACCAACACCGCCATTGTCAACACCTCGGTTGCGAAAAACCGCAGAATGAGCTTTGAATATGCCCTTGCATACGACACCGATATAACCGCCGTCCGCAACATTCTCGTCGAAGCTGCCTCCAAAAACGAGCTTGTTCTTGACGATCCCGCTCCTTCCGTAACGGTTACCTCCCACACCGCCGGGGCAGTCAACGTCAAGCTGACAGCATGGACAGTAAGCAAGGATTACGGCAAGGCTGTTGCCGAGCTCAACGAGCAGATCAAACTCGCTCTTGATTCAAACAACGTCGCCAGAGTATAAACGCTGTATCACGGAGGCCATAAACTGATGAAAAGAATAATCGGGTATTTGATTTACGCCGGTTTAGCCGCGCTGAGCGCGCTTTCATATCAGCTCTTTATTTTCCCCAACAGCTTCGCCCCTGCCGGATTTAACGGTATCGCGACAATGATCCAGCACCTCCTCGGAATCAATGTCGGTTATCTGTCGCTGATATTCAATGTCCCGTTGGTAATCGCAGTTTTTATTCTTGTAAACAGGGATTTTGCAGTCAACACCGCCGTCTACACAATAACCTTTTCTCTGACCCTCATTGTCCTCGACTATTTGGATCTTGACTGGCTGATGTATCAGACCGAAAACGGAACCAGCACGATTCTCGGCCCGCTTGTCGCGGGAATCATCAGCGGGGGAATACTCGGTCTTGCTTTCAGAATGAACTGCTGCTCGGGAGGAACCGAGCTAGTCGCCGCGCTGATACACAAATACAAGCCCTCTTACGATTTTGTCTGGGTGACATTTGTGCTCAACTCTTTGGTCGCGGTTCTGTCGTTCTTCGTCTTCGAGTTTCGGTTCGAGCCGGTCATTCTCTGCATACTCTATTGTTATTCACAGAGCGTTGTCAGCGACAAGATGCTGAAAGGTACCAAAGAAGCGGTAAGGTTCGAGATCGTCACCGATAACCCCGAGGAGATCGCGAAGGAAGTTATCAGCCTTTTGGGTCATTCCGCAACGCTTATCGGCGCTGAGGGGTGTTATACCCACAACAAGAAGAATCTTCTGATTTGTGTTGTAAACAAGCACCAGATCGTCCAGATGAAGCAGATACTTTCAAAATATCCCGGGACATTTGCAAACGTCTCGACCGTCAGCTATACGATAGGCCAGTTCAAGTATAAATACGAAACGCCGTCGTCAATAGAATAAAATCAACGCCGGGCAGTTTTAAGCTGTCCGGCGCAGTTTTATATGTTTTTTACCAACGCTTTTTGTCGCCGAGAACGCCGTCGGTGAAGTCGCCGACAGTTTCGCGCAGCCATTCTACGCTGTCTCTGACCCAGTTCGGCGTGCGGTTGCAGCACCAGTCGCGGTTATTTATCTGCGGGTCGCAGGTCGAAAAGCCGTGGTTTGCGTAGGAATAAATATGTACCTCATAGGGAACATTTGCCTTTGTCAGCGCGGTGATAAAGTTCACCGAATCCTGAATCGGGACTGCTCCGTCGTTTCGAGAAGCAAAGATAAAGCAGGGGCAGGTCTTTTCGTCGACAAAGTCGCAGGGGTCAGGCGCGGTGACGTTCCAGCGCTCGCGTGAGCTGATGACAGGGTAGCCGAGTATTGCCGCGCGGGGCTTATGCTTTGCGGCGGTCGCAGCGCAGGCGGCGAGGTGGCCTCCGGCGGAGAAGCCGATTATAGCAATCCTCTCGGTGTCAACAAACCATTCCTCGGCGTGCTCAAGAATTGTTTCAAAGGCCTTATCGTAGTCCTTCAGAGGGTTGTCCCAATCGGCGTCATGGCAGCCCTCCTGATTGCAATTGACAGAATATCTCAGAATAAATACCTGATATCCGGCCTGAAGGTAGGGGAATGCGACAGGGTCGGCTTCCCGGGAAGAGCAGTACTGATATCCGCCGCCGGGCAGAACGATCATCGCGGGGCGCTTTGTCATTCCGGCAAACTCGCCCTGTGTCGGCTGAATATAGGCTGTCAAGCTGACATTCCGTTCCTCGTTGAGCATTAGAAAATATGTTTTCATAGCAAGCATCCTTTCGGTTATTTGACTATATTATAATCAAATTCCGCAAAATGTCAATAATTATCGGCAATAATCCAGTCCGAAACGGCGTCAAAAAGGTGAATAGGCGAGAGGCGGTTGCGCTCGCACATTTCTGCAAAGCTGAGCGCCCTTTCGCGGCTCGGCGTAATATCCGAAACCGAGCAGATAAGCTCTCCGGCGGGGCCGAAAGCGGCTATCCCGTAGGCTATGTATTCACTTCCTTCAATCGAACGTTTTTCCTCAAAGATTCTGTAATTGGTCATTTAAATCCGGCTCCTTTTCTGTTGTTTTGCGGTTATATTATACCGCATTGAATATTTAAAAATCAGTCGAAAAACTCCGAAAAAAATATTTTTATTTGAAGAAAAAAAGCTTGACAACCGGCCGCAGGAATGATATAATAAATCTCGCGCTTGAAAAGCGTTAAGCGGGTGTAGTTCAATGGTAGAACTCCAGCCTTCCAAGCTGGTCGCGTGGGTTCGATTCCCATCACCCGCTCCAATGCGTCTTTAGCTCAGTTGGATAGAGCAACTGCCTTCTAAGCAGTAGGCCACTGGTTCGAGTCCAGTAAGACGCGCCAGAAGACCCCTTGAGGGTCTTTTTTGTTTTATAAGGACTTGTTGATGATGTGCGGGTAAATATAAGGCGAATGCAAAAAATTTGAATTCGCTGAACAACGCTTATATGAAAGCAGGCATTATTATAGAAAAATGCGGTGATGATTGCGAGGGGAGAGAGATAAAGATATACACCGATGTGCGCAAAATAAAAATTTTGCGCACATCAGGGGACTGGAAAATGGCTTTTCGCTTGATTTTTGTCTTTTGCTGTGATATACTTTATATTAAAGGAAGGATCTGATCGCTGTGAGAGATGAATATAAAAAAGACTGCCCGCAATATCTGCGCGACTATCTGACATACGTCCGCGTTGTGCGCAATCACACCGAGCGCACCGAGGAAGAATATTATATTGATCTCAGAACCTTTCTGAGATATCTCAAATATATCCACGGCGACGTTCCGGCCGATACTCCGTTTGACGAGATCACGATCGCCGATGTTCCGCTGTCATATCTCGAAAGCTTCACTCTTACGGGCGCCTATGAATATATGAACTTTCTTATGGACGAGCGCGGAAACGACAACTCTGCGCGTTCGAGGAAAACCTCGTCGCTGCGGCAGTTTTATGAATATCTTTCCAGCAAAGCGATGCTTATTTCCCGAAACCCGATCGAACAGCTTGAACACCCGAAGGCTGTGCAGTCATTGCCGAAGTTTTTGGAGCTTGAACAAAGCAAGGAGCTGCTTTCAAGCATTCAAAGCGAAAATCAGAAGCGCGATTTCTGCATTATAACTCTGTTTCTTAACTGCGGAATGAGACTCAGCGAATTGGTTGGACTCAATATAACAGATTACAGCGAATCAGCAAGGACACTCAGAGTGTTCGGAAAAGGTCAAAAAGAGCGGATTATTTACATAAATGACGCCTGCATCAACGCCATAAACGAATATTTAAAGGTTCGGCCAAAGTCCGAGATCGAGCCGGAGGCGCTGTTCCTTTCGAGCTATTCAAACCATCTGAGGCTTTCAAACCGCAGAGTTCAGCGCATTGTCGAGGATCAGCTAAAGCGCGCCGGGCTCGGAAACCTAGGCATATCGACCCACAAGCTACGCCACACCGCCGCGACGCTGATGTATGAGTACGGCGGCGTCGACCCTATGGTTTTGAAAGACGTTCTCGGCCACAAGAGCGTCGCAACAACGCAGATATACACCCATTTATCCGACAGCGACCGGAAAAAAGCAGCAGAGAACTCCCCTCTTAAAGACGTCAAAAATAACAATTCAGAAGACTAAAGCAAAAGCATACGCAGCTTTAAGCCGCGTATGCTTTTTGATTTCAATATGCTCAGAGCTCAACGACGGTTATTCCGTCTTCGCCTTCGCCGTAAACGCCTTTGCGCGCCGATTTGACAGCCGGGTGCTTTCTGAGATGATTACGGACAGCGGTTTTAAGCGCTCCGGTCCCTTTGCCGTGGATTATCGTGACGACATGGTTGCCGCTTAAAAGCGCTCTGTCGATAAACGCATCGACCTCATATAAGCCCTCATCGACGGTATATCCGCGGATATCGAGCTCCATTTCGGCACGGCGTGTCGCGCGGCTCTCAACCGCTTTGCTGACACTCCCCTTCGGCTGCTGGAGCTTTTTGTTGTTGAAGGTGACTTCTTTTTCGATCAGCCTGAGCTTTGAAACGTGTACCTTTGTCTTCATTATTCCGACCTGGACCATAGCGTAGCCGCTTTGGTCAGGCGGAGATATCAGGATACCCGACTTGTTTCCGTCGGTGACGGTGACGTCGTCGCCCTTTTTAAGCGGTCTCGGCAGCACATAGCCGTCGGTCTGCTCGCCGAGCTTTGCCGCTTCGTCGTATAGATCGTTTATCTGGCGCTTATACTGCATTTTTTGGTCGGAAACTCGCTTTGAAAAGTCATCCTTGTCCTTTGACTTGCGAAGCTCTTCGAGTTCGTCCATCAGCTTTGCTGACTGCCTGTTGATTCGCTCGATTATCGAACGCGCCTCGCGCTGCGCGAGCTCGACCTCTTTGTCCTTTGTTTCGGTCAGCTTTCGGCGCTCCTCGGCGATCTCGTTGCGCAGGCGCTCGGTTTCGATTCGATACTGTTCGGCGAGCTTTTCATTCTTTTCCAGCTCCTGGCGCGTCGCTTCGAGGTTGTCAAGAATCTTTTCAAACCGCCGAGATTCGTCGGTCAGCATCGCCTCGGCGGCGCTGATAATGTCCTTATCAAGCCCGAGACGCGCGGAAATCGCAAAGGCGTTGGACTTTCCGGGTGAACCGATTATCAAACGGTAGGTCGGCATTAGGGTTTTGACATCAAATTCGCAGGAGGCGTTCTCAACTCCGTCAGTCTCAAGAGCATACATTTTCAGCTCCTGGTAGTGAGTCGTGGTGACAAGCTTCGCGCCGAGCGCCTTAATTCGCTCAATTATCGCGACGGCAAGCGCCGCGCCCTCGACCGGGTCGGTTCCCGAGCCTAGTTCGTCTATCAGAACAAGTGAGCGGTAATCGACGGTGTTCAGAATCTCAACGACCTTGTTCATATGAGACGAGAAGGTCGAAAGGCTCTGTTCAATCGACTGCTGATCGCCGATATCGACGAGAATTTTGTTAAAAACTGTAATTTTACTGCCGTCCGAAACGGGAATCATCAGCCCGCACATTGTCATCAGCGTCAGAAGACCGACAGTTTTCAGAATAACCGTCTTGCCGCCGGTGTTGGGGCCGGTGATGATAAGGCTGTCGTACTCCCCTCCCAGTTCAAAATCAACCGGCACTACCCTCTTGCGGTCGATCAGCGGGTGGCGGGCCTTTTTGAGAATTATCTCGCCGTCGTCGCTGATTTCGGGCATAGTTCCCGCCATTTTTGCGCCTAAATTCGCCTTTGCAAAATAGACGTTGAGCTGAGCGCAGGCGGAAAAATCGGAGCAGAGCTGCTCGGAGAATGCGGCGCAATCAGCCGAAAGCTCCTTTATTATCCGCTCAATCTCCTCCTGCTCGCGGCCTTTGAGAATGGTTATCTCGTTGTTGGCATCGACAACAGCCATCGGCTCGATAAAATATGTCTGGCCGCTGGCCGAGGTGTCGTGAACAAGGCCGGCAACGGCGTTTTTGTGGTCTGATTTGACCGGCAGAACATATCTTCCGTCGCGGATAGTAACAAGGCTTTCCTGCAAATAATCCTTAGATTCGGAGGATTTGATTATTTTATCGAGGCTTTCGCGGATCTTTGCTCCTGCATTTACTATCTTTCGGCGGATCGAAGCAAGCTCCGGGCTCGCGTTGTCGCTGATCTCGTCCTCGCTGACGACAGCGTTGGTGATCTTGTCGAGCAGATGCTTGTTGTCAAAAAGGCATTCAAACAGATAGTCGAGCTTCAGATCTCCTTCGAGCTGCCGCCTCCACGCGAGAAGCGACTCGGTCTGGGTCAGAAGCTTTGCGACGTCTAAAAGCTCGCGCAGACTTAACTGTGAGCCGCCCTTTGCGCGGTTGGCAATCGACGCGACGTCGGCAAAATTAAAGAAGCTCGGGCTTCCGACCTTGGTACAGGCCGAAAAGGCGTCGAAGGTCTTTGAAACCTCAGAGCGAACGATATCGACATCGAGACAGGGCTCAATATCGGCGGCAATTCGTCGGGATGCTTCATTTGAGCATTCGCCGACAAGCATTTCAAGAATTTTATGTAGTTCAAGAGTTAAGTAGTGATCATTCATAAGCAGTACCCATTCAAAAGTGATTTGTAAAAGTCGAGCGTCGGAAAATGCCGGTCAAGCTGAATTTCGGCATATCGCTCGGTGATATTTGTCAGCGGCAGAAGATATTCCTTCGGAAGAACGAGGCTGAAAAGCTTCTGCATATCCGTCAGCGCGATGAATCTGATCGCATGAAGCAGCTTTTCGTCGAGATATTCGACGTCGGTCATATCGCGCGAGCCGAAGCAGTTTTCGCAGTAGAGTCTGCCGCCTCTGAGGTCAAACTGAAAGTGCGGCGCGGAATACCTAAGACATTCGCAGCAGCCGAGAAGGTTGGGAATCAGCCCTATTTCGGAAAGCAGCCTCATCTCAAAGGTCGACTTCAAAAGCAGATTTTCTCTGTTTCCGAGAGAAAGAAAATGTAGACAGTTGAGTATCAGCCTCAGAACTTCATAGTTTGAGCGCTCCTGAGTTGCGACATAGAGGGTCATCTCAGCAAAGTAATTTGCAAGAGCAAATTTTTCTATATCGCTGCTGATGTCATAAAACATTCTGATCGGCTCGGCGCTGTTGAGAATATATCTTCCCCTGCTTTCAGAAAGGCAGTAGGCCGCATAGCAAAAACTCTGTGAAACCGAGGCGTTTTTTGCATTCTGCTTCTTGACTCCTTTTGCCGCGACCTCTAAAAGCCCGTCGGTGTCGGTCAGAATATCAAGAAACTTGTCGTTTTCACCGAGACTGCGCTCTCTCAGAACCAGCCCTTTCAGCGTTTTCAGCATTATTCTCACCGCTCTGTCTAAATCTGATGTAGTTTATATAATCCGAAACAAGTCCGGTCAAAGTAAATCTTTCCCAAAGCTCGTCCATTCTGACACCTGCTTATCATAATAATTTGTCCGAAAATTAGGTTAAGCAGAACGGCCGAAATTATAAGTGGAAAAATCAGTCGTTTGAGAGCCCGAAGTTTTTGATAAGTCCCTCGCGGTTGCGCCAGCCCTCTTTGACCTTCACCCAGAGCTGAAGATTCGCCCTGATCATAAAGAAACGCTCAATGTCTGCCCGGGCAAGAGTTCCGACCTGTTTAAGCATCGCCCCGCGCTTTCCGATGACGATTCCCTTGTGCGACTCCTTTTCGCAGTAAATTGTCGCCTCGATATCGAGTATGCTCTCGCCGTCGCGGTTGTCGTGCTCGTCCATTCTTTCAACGCCGACCGCGATTCCGTGAGGAACCTCGTCAGAAAGCAGCTCCAGAAGCTTTTCGCGGATCATCTCGGCGACGATCACCCTCTCCGGCTGGTCGGTGAACTTGCCGTCGGGAAAATAATGCGGTCCGTCGGCGGCATAGGCTTTGAGCTGATCGACGATGATGTCAAGTCCGTCGTTTTCAAGAGCGGATACCGGAATTACCGCGGCGAAGTCATAGAGCGAGGAATATTCCGCAATAACCGGAATAAGCTGCTCTTTATCCGGAAAAAGGTCGATTTTATTGATGACTAAAAGAACAGGCGTTTTCTTTGAAAGCTTTGAAAGAAGCTCCTTTTCCTGAACGGAGGGCTTTTTCTCGGCGTCAACGACCAAAATAGCGGCGTCTATCGAGCTGACCGAGCTGTCGATCGCCTTTATCATGTGAGAGGCAAGCTTGTCCTTTTCGCGCAGTATTCCGGGGGTGTCGATGAAGACAAGCTGAATCTCCCCTTCTGTCAGAACTCCGGTGATCTTTGTTCTGGTGGTCTGGGGCTTTGAGCTGACCGCGGCGATTTTTTCTCCGATGATCGCGTTTAAGAGCGATGATTTGCCGACATTCGGCCTGCCGAGAATGGTTATAAAAGCACTTTTAGTCATAATTAGTCCCTTTTCAGTCCGATTTTATTCAGTATTTTCTTTTCATGCGCCCGCATAATTTCGCCGTCCGATTCCTCGATATGGTCATAGCCCAAAAGATGCAGCATCGAGTGAACGGTCAGAAAACCGACCTCGCGCTCAAAGCTGTGGCCGTATTCCTCAGCCTGTTCCGCGGCTCGTTCTAGCGATATGACAATGTCGCCTAGAAGGCAGCAGCCTGTCTCCGGGTCGGTGTCATACTCCCCTCCCTCGCCCAGCGGGAACGAAAGAACATCTGTCGCGCGGTCGATCCCGCGGTACTCGCGGTTATATTCGCGGATCTTGCGGTTGCTGACCAGTGTAACATCGACAGTCGCCGGTTCGGTGAAATTTTCTGCTTCTAGCGAAGCATTGCAGCAGGTCTCAATCAGCTTATTTAAATCTTCGGAGACCGCAAGCTTTCTCTGGCGGTTATAGATGTTCACAAGGTTCATTTTCTGCGGCTCCTTTCGGCGCTATACTGCTCATAGGCCTTTACAATGTCCTGGACAAGCCTGTGGCGCACAACGTCCTTTTCGGTGAAATGGTTTATGCCTATGTCCTTGACATTTTTGAGAACCTTCACCGCCTCGACAAGGCCGGAATTTCGCGGATTCGGCAGGTCGATCTGAGTCACGTCGCCGGTTATAACCATTTTTGAATTGAAGCCGAGTCGGGTCAAAAACATCTTCATCTGCTCGGGAGAGGTGTTCTGCGCTTCATCTAGAATTATGAACGACTCGTCAAGAGTCCGCCCGCGCATATAGGCGAGCGGCGCGACCTCGATCGAGCCGCGCTCCTGGAGCCTCGCAAATGTTTCCGCGCCGAGCATTTCATAGAGTGCGTCATAAAGCGGCCGAAGATAAGGGTCAACCTTGTTCTGCAGGTCACCCGGCAGGAATCCGAGCTTTTCGCCTGCCTCAACCGCGGGGCGGGTCAGAATAATTTTGCTGACGCTGTGGGCCTTAAAGGCTCTGACAGCCATCGAAACGGCCAAAAAAGTCTTTCCGGTTCCAGCAGGCCCGATACCGAACGAAATAGTGTTAGAGTTTATCGACTCGATGTATTTTTTCTGACCGAGCGTCTTCGGCTTGATTACCTTTCCGCTGGTGGTGATGCAAATTCCGCCGTCCGAAAGACCGGCGATCTCCTCGGGGTCGCTTTCGTCGGCCATGGTTATGAAATACCTGACCTGCTGCTCGGTGATATTCTCCCCGCGCTCAGCGACTCTGAGAAGCCCGCTCAAGCAGGAATAAGCCCTTTCGACATCGCGGTCTGGGCCGGTGATCCTGATATCGCTCCCGCGGCTCAGAATATCAACGCCGAGCTCGCTCTGGATAATTTTTATATTTTCGTCGTAGCTGCCGAAAAGATTCAGCATAGCGTCCATGTTAGTGACAACAACCGACTTCTCCGCCAATTTTATACAGTCCCTTTCGATTTTACGTTTAGGAATATACTATATTCCATAATTATTATAGCAGAAAGGGTTCAATAATTCAATAGCTCTGAGGAAAAAGTTACTTTATGTAGATTTCGGAGTCGCGCCCGATATCGCCTTCGAGAGTGTATTTGACCTTCAGCATGATTCCGCTCTCGCTTTTTTTCTCGCTGATGCTTCGCTCAATGATCTTAACGTCGCCGAGTATGTTCTTTTCGTAGTTTTCCAGCCGCTTATAGAGCATTTTCTGCGCTTCTTCAGGAGAATAGAGCGCAAGGCTTGATATCCGCTCGGTGTATTCGTATGTATTGACCGAGACCGGCAGTGTAATGCCGAACAGCTTTACAGATGTTGTCTGCTTCCTGACGGCATAATCCGCATTTTGATCTAAAAGCTCGCCCGGGAGAGGTATTTCAAGCTCAAAGAAATTCAGACTTTTTCTGTAAAGCTTTTTTCCGCTGAGAACAGTCTCCTCGGCAAAATTCTGCCTAAACTCGACCGTTTCATCATAACGCCCGGTAATTCTCGCGTAGGAATGATAATATCTCGCGATTCCGTTCTGACGGTCGACGATCCCGCTGACAAGCATTTGGCCTTTATAGACAGCTTCGCCGATCAAAACGCTCAGCTGCCCGACCATGACCTCTGCGTCGACAACGACTGCATCTCTTGAGGCGATAATATTACAGGGTATCCGCCTTTCTTCGCTGTCATTTTTTGGGGTTGGCGTACTGACATTGACCACGATCACCGATCCCCTGCTGCCGACCGACGCCCAGGCGATATTGTCGGAATGGGTAAAAAGCCTGTTTGAAAGCTCAATAAAGTTTATCGAGGGAATGTAAACTCCCGCTTTTACGCCCTCTTCTCGGAGCATTTCTCTGATTTCCTTTATCGTGGCTTGATCAGATGTACCGTTGATTTCAACCTTCATGACGACATTTGAAAGATAGAATATCAGCGCGCTCATCAGCAGCGCTCCGGCAAACAGACCTGCACGCCCGAAATATTTCTTTGCCTTAAAAATCGTGCCTTTTCGCTCGGTGACCTCGCATACGCAGCTTGAAGCTTCACACAGCTTTTGCACTCTTTTTTCGTGAAATCCGGTTGTAGTCAGATATACGCTGTCGGATTTAGTGTAAAGCGATATCACTTTGCAGACTTTCTGAAGCTTATCACAAAGCAGCGAGGTGTCAAACCCGTCGATTTTGAATGTGACCTCGCCCGAGAGCAATCTGTCAATCATCTTTCACACCCGATTTCCCGACAAGCTCGACCGAGCTGATCTTCCCGCTGATTCTGACGAAATTTTCGCGGTAGCTCGACATTTTAAGTTCCTCGCCCCAGATGATAACGTCGCCCTCGCGCGAGCGCACCCGTGCCATTATTTCGTTGCACTCATATACATGGGTGACATTCTCAACCGTCACCTCTCTTCCACCGGTAACGGTCACGCAGACCTCGGTGAAAGTCGCTTCGCGCATTTTTTGGCGCAAATTCTCCCAAACTGCCATATTTAAATTCCCTTCCTGCTGATTTTCCTTCTAAATTATACTCGTCTCAGATTTCGCATAGAATTTAAAGACAAACTATTTGAGGACAAAGGAGCAGAAAATATGTCAAAAAAGTTCAAGGATATGGTTATTCTGGCAACTTTGTGCGGTATCGGAGTAATGCTGATTCTGAAGCAGGAGGCAGTTTCTCAGGCGATAACGGAATCAGTTAAAACCTGCGTTTACAGGATCATTCCGTCGCTATTTGCAATGTCGGTCATTTCAACTGCAATATCACGAAGCGGCACTGTGTCGCTTCTTCTGAGGAGCGCTCATGTCAATACGTCAATCCTGACGGCGTTTATTTTCGGAAATGTCGGCGGATACCCTATCGGCGCGGAGCTGCTCGCGGAGGCAGTAGAAAGCGGCTCGGTCACAAAGGACGAAGCCGCCTCGGCAGTATGCTTTTGTTACGGCTGCGGCCCGGCGTTCGCAGCCGGGGTTGTAGGTGCGGCGGTATTCGGAGATGTGCGCTATGGCCTTGCCGCTCTCGGTGCAGTTATACTTTCAAACACAACAATGTTTGCGGCATATCTTTTAAAGCACAAGAGCCTGTCAAGCAATAGCGCTTTACAGCATTCCGGTTTTTCAACTAAGCTGATGATTGACAGCATCAACTCCGCAACAGGAGCGATGACCGGAATTTGCTCAATGATTCTGTTTTTCTCCGCTTTGAGAGCGGTTCTTGAAGCATACTTTCCGAAGTTAAGCGAGCTGAAATATTCTGGCGCCATTCTTGAAATCTCCAACATTTCTGTACTTTCACCGCGACAAGGCATTTCACTTGTCACTGCTGCCGTTCTTCTCGGCTTCGGAGGTATATGTGTCAATATGCAGCTTCTGTCGGTCATAAACGGCAGATTCAGCCTGAAAAGATTCTACCTTTTGAGACCGATCTCGCTGATGCTGACGGCAGGCTATGCCTATTTGCTCGAAAAGCTTTTGACACGCTTCGGAATCGTCAGCGCTGCAACAAAAATAAGGCTGAGCCAAAGCCCAAGCCTTATTCCGATTTTATGTGTCGCGGCGATGGTTTTTATCACGCTGAACGAGCAGTCGAAGCTCAGCCGCTGATCTTTTTGAGTATAATTTCCTTCATTCTTCCGGGATTCGCCTTGCCCTTTGAAGCTTTCATGCACTGGCCGACGAGATATCCGAGCGCATTGGTTTTTCCGCCGAGATAGTCGCTGACCGACTTCTCGTTTTCTTTAAGAACTGAGTCGGCAATCGCTTCGAGCGCTGAGTCGTCCGAAACCTGAGCGAGGCCCTTTTCCTCAATTATTGAGGAAATATCCCTGTCTTCGTTCAGAATGATGTCGAAAACGGTCTTTCCGGCGGCTGTCGAGATCTTCCCGTCGGCAATAAGCCCGATTAGCTCAGACATTTTTTCGGGAGTCAGCTTAGTGTCTTCGATTGCCCTGCCCTCGTTCATAAACTTTGATATTTCTCCGAGTATCCAGTTTGAAAGAAGCTTCGGCGACTTGCAGCCCGCCTCGATGCACTTTTCAAAGAAAGCGGATTTTTCAACGACGTCGACGATCATCTCGGCGTCATAGTGGCTGATTCCGTAGTCTTTGACATAGCGCATAATCTTCGCGTTCGGGAGTTCGGGCAGAGTATTCTTGAGCTCGATCACTTTTTCTTCAGGAACGACGATAGTCAAAAGATCGGGTTCGGGGAAATAGCGGTAGTCCTGAGCATCCTCCTTTGAACGCATCGAGACGCTTATTCCCTTCTGATCGTCCCAGCGGCGGGTCTCCTGAGTCACCGTTCCTCCGGCTTCGAGAATCTCGATCTGACGATTTGCCTCGTAGTCGATTCCCCTGACGGCCGCGGAGAAGCTGTTGACGTTTTTCATCTCGCAGCGCGTGCCAAAAGGCTCGCCCGGCTTGTGAACCGAAACGTTGACGTCGCATCTGATTGAGCCCTCCTGCATCTTGCAGTCGGAGATGTCGATGTATTTGAGTATCGAGCGTATAGTTTCAAGATATGCCTTTGCTTCGTCAGAGCTGCGCATATCCGGCCTCGAGACGATCTCGATAAGCGGAACGCCGCAGCGGTTGAAGTCGACCAGAGAGCCGTCAAACTTGTCGGAATGAAGGAGCTTTCCGGCGTCCTCCTCGATATGGATTCTCTCGACGCCGATGCGCTTGACATTTCCGTCGCCCATCATAACGTCGAGATAGCCGTCGGCACAGAGCGGAATGTCAGCCTGAGAGATCTGATAGGACTTAGGCAGGTCGGGGTAGAAATAGTTTTTGCGATCCTGCTTGCAGATCCTGTTGATTTTGCAGTTGAGCGCGTGGCCCATTTTGATCGCATATTCAACGACCTTTTCGTTGAGGGTCGGCAAAGTTCCCGGCATACCGAGGCATATCGGGCAGACCTGTGTGTTGACCTCGAGGCCGAAGGAGTTGCGGCAATTGCAGTAAATTTTAGTCTTTGTGTTCAGCTCGGCGTGAACCTCAAGGCCGACCACAATTTCATAACCTTTTATCATTGTCTTCCCCTCCTTTAAAGCTCAGGTCTTCTGAATCCGCCGAAAGCGTTTTCGTGCGCATAGGCGAGATTGAGTATTGTCTGCTCGTCGAACTTGCGGCCGATTATCTGCATACCGTAGGGCAAACCGATTTCGGAATAGCCGCAGGGAACGCTGACGCCCGGAAGACCGGCAATATTGACGGTCACAGTGCAAATATCCGCGGCATACATGGCGAGCGGATCGGAGGTTCTTTCGCCGATCTTAAACGCCTCTGACGGCGATGTCGGGGTGATGATCGCGTCGACCGAATTAAAGGCATCGGCAAATTCCTGCTGAATCCTCTTTTGGAGCAGCTTGGCCTTTTTGTAATATGCGTCGAAATAGCCGGAGCTGAGAACAAATGTTCCAAGCATTATCCTGCGCTTTACCTCGCGGCCGAAGCCCTCGCTGCGGGTCTTTTCGTACATATCTATCAGGCCGTCGCAGTTTTGGGCATGGTAGCCGTATTTAACGCCGTCAAATCTCGCGAGGTTGGAAGAAGCCTCGGCGCAGGCGATGATGTAGTATGCCGAAAGAGCATAGCCGGTCGAGGGCAGAGAAACCGGGACAACCTTCGCCCCGCGCTTTTCTAATTCCTTGACACTTTTCATAACTGCGTCTGCAACTTCCGGCTTGATTCCTTCACCGAAATACTCGGAGGGTATTCCGATTTTAAGGCCGGATATGTTGTCGTTAAGGTTGTCGAGAAGCGAAGCATATTTCCTGTCGGCGCTGGTGGCGTCCATCTTGTCGTGGCCCTGAATCTCGTCCTGCAAGAGCGCGACGTCCTTAACGGTGCACCCGAACGGGCCGATCTGGTCAAGCGAAGACGCGAAGGCGACAAGGCCGTATCTTGAAACGCTGCCATAAGTAGGCTTCAGACCGACCACACCGCAGAGCGATGCAGGCTGGCGAATCGAGCCGCCGGTATCAGAGCCGAGAGCGACAACCGCCTCGCCGCAGGCAACGGCAGCCGCTGAGCCTCCGGAGGAGCCTCCGGGAACGCAGCTCAGGTCATAGGGGTTTTTAGTGGTCACAAAGTAAGAATTTTCGGTCGAGGAGCCCATCGCAAACTCGTCGAGATTCAGCTTGCCCGAAATAACGCAGCCGGCGCTTTCAAGCTTTTCGATAACCGTCGCGTTGAAGACCGGAACGTAGTTTTCAAGCATTCTTGACGCGCAGGTCGTCGCAATTCCCTTTGTCGAAATATTGTCCTTGATCCCGACCGGTATTCCTGCAAGGCGGGATTTTGCTTCACCCGAGGCGATCAGCTTATCTGCCCTGTCGGCCATTCTGAGCGACATTTCGCGGTCGGTTCTGAGATAGGCGTTGACTTTTTTATCGACCTCGCCCGCACGGTCTAAGACCGATTCGGTAAGCTCCCGCGAGGAGATTTTTTTCGCCCTGAGCATTTCGGAAAGCTCACAGGCGCTGTATTCATAAAGCTTCATATCGTCACTCCCCTCTCAGTCAACCGTTTTCGGCACAACAACGCAGCCTGCAACGATCTTTGGCGCGTTTTTAAGAATCTCGTCGCGCGTGATCTTAGTTTCTCCGATAATATCAGGTCGAAGCTTCATCGCATTCTCGGGGTCAACGGTCAGTTCATCCGATATGTCGGGCATAGCCTCGACCATCGCGATTATATCCGACATTTCCTTTTCATATCCAGCGAGCTCGCTGTCTTCGATTTTAAGCCGCGAGAGCTTTGCGATATGTCTGATGTCAATATCCATATTCAGTCCTCCGATTGTTCTTTCTGATCATTTATTATACTCAGAAGAGCCGGTTCGTCAATAATATTTATGCCCAGCTCTCTTGCTTTTGTGAGCTTTGAACCCGCGTCTTCACCCGCGAGAAGATAGTCGGTCTTCTTTGAAACGCTCGATTTGACGACTCCGCCGTTTCGCTCGATAAGCGCCTGAGCCTCGTCGCGCTTCATTGTCGGCAGAGTTCCGGTGATTACAAAGGTCTTTCCGCCGAGCTTGTCCGAAACAGCCGTGCGCTCATAAGACATATTGACGCCTAGGCGTCTCAGTTCTTCGATAGTCTTTATCATGTGAGGCTCGCCGAGAGCTTCGACGACCGCCTCCGCAGTCAAGCTGCCGAAGCCGTCGATATTCTCGATGTCTTCCGCGCTTGCAGCGAGTATGCTGTCGATATCGCCGAGCTTGTCGCAAAGAAGCTTTGCCGAAGCGGAACCGATATTTTTTATCCCGAGGCCGCAGAGCAGCCGGTCAAGAGAATTTGACTTAGAGCTTTCTATAGCGTTTATAAGATTTTCGGCGGACTTGCGCTTATACCCTTCGAGAGTCAGAAGATCGTCGACCGTCAGGCGGTAGATATCCGAAATGCTCCTGATAAGGCCGCTTTCATAAAGCGCTTTTGCCTTTTCGGGGCCGAGCCCGTCGATATTCATAGCCGGCTTTGAGGCGAAGTAAATGATCCTTCGCAGCACCTGAGCCGGGCAGTCGATATTAGAACACCTAAGAGCGCTCTCGCCCTCGTCTCTGACTGCCTTTGAGCCGCAGACAGGACATATCTCCGGCAGTCTGAAGGTCTCGCCTGAGCCGGTCGGTTCGGCGACTCCGAGAACTTCGGGGATAATATCCCCCGCCTTTCGGACGGTTATCATGTCGCCGATCCTGATCCCGCGCTCGGTGATAAAGTCCTGATTGTGAAGTGTCGCGCGGGAAACGCTCGTTCCGGCGAGAAGAACTGTATCGAAAACCGCGACAGGCGTTATAACTCCTGTTCTTCCGACATTAACTTCTATCTCCTTGAGCTTTGTGACCTTTTCCTCCGGCGGGAATTTATATGCGACCGCCCATCTCGGAACCTTTGATGTCGCGCCGATCTGCTCGCGGGCGGGAAGGCTGTCGAGCTTGATGACAACGCCGTCGATATCGTATGGCAGATCAAATCTGTTGTCGCCGATCTCGCGAATGCAGCGGACTATGTCGGAATAGCTGTCAACAAGCGTGTATTTCGGAATAACCTTGAAGCCCTGCGACTTCAGGTAGTCGAGAGTCTCGCGGTGTGAGCTGAAATCCTTTCCCTCGACCTGCTGGACATTAAAGCAGAAGATGTCAAGCCGGCGCTTCGCCGCGATTCTGGAATCCTTCTGCCTAAGAGACCCCGCAGCTGCGTTGCGCGGGTTTTTAAACGGCGTCTCGGAGTTGAGCTCCATCTCGTCTTGAAGCTTTGCAAAGACCGAGCGCGGCATATATACCTCGCCTCTGACCTCTAAAAGAGGAAGCTTGTCCGGCAGTTCCAAAGGAACCGAGCCGATAGTCTTGATATTTGCGGTGACATCTTCACCGACAAAGCCGTCGCCCCTTGTCGAGCCGCAGACCAATACGCCGTTTCGGTATTCCAGCGAGCAGGAAAGCCCGTCGATCTTAGGCTCAACGGTGAATTTCGGGCTGTCGACGCTTTCGGAGATCCTGTTGAAAAAGTCTTCGACCTCAGAGAAGCTGAAGACGTCCTGCAAGCTGCCCATCTGGACGGTGTGGTTTACCTTTTTGAAGCCTGAGACCGGAGCGCCGCCGACTCTTTGAGACGGCGAGGCAGGGCTCAGCAGCTCCGGGAACTCGGTTTCGAGCTCGCGAAGCTCGCGCATCAGCGCGTCATATTCAAAATCCTCGATTTCGGGATTGTCTTCAACATAATATTTTCTGTTGTGATAGTTTATAAGCCCGGTCAGCTCGCTGACCCGCTTTGAAGCTGCGTTTATATCCATATCACGCCTTACTTTCTCATTCAACAAAAGCATACCCCGAGGGTACGTTTCCGACTATTACCGTTTGCGCAAGGACATAGTCCTGCGTTACTTCAAATTCATCAGTCTGCGGCGGCAGATAAACGGTCACCTGCGCCGTAACTCTGATTCTGATCTCATGTCTGACCTGATTCATTCCGACCGATTCAAAGGTCGAAAGAACCTCGACATCAGGCACGGCTGTCTCGCTCAGCTTAACCGAAACCGAGGGGCCTCTGCCGCTCAGAGAGAGGTCGCCGAAAAGGCTTCCGACCGGAACCTTGATTTTAGAGGTCCTGAGCTTTGAAAGGCTCTTGCTCAGCGCCTCGGTTATTCCGAGCTTTAAGCGGTTTATCTCGGCACTGTCATATTCGACAGAGGTGACAAAGCCGCTTGAATTATAGCTTAACCTGACGAGGTCGGAATAACCGACATCGTCCTTATCAAAATAATCCGATACGGATTTGTTGATAACATCAAGAACCGCGCCGGAGCCGTAGCTCTCGGCGAGCTCAAAGGATATCGGCCGCAGACGCCTGTTGACGGCTGCCGCACCGATTATAAGCACCGCCAAAGCAGCGCAAAGCGCCGCAAATCCGGCGATATTTCCGTTAAAATGTTTTCGGTTTGAGTGGTATCTTCGCAATCTATCACCTTCCGCCCTGATATAATATATTCATCAGGGCGGAAAAGTGAATCGGATTTTAATTATTTGGCCAGGTTTTCCTTGACCGTTTTGACGATGTTTTCGCTGCAAAGGCCGAATTCCTTGAGCAGGTCAACAGCGGGGCCGGAATGGCCGAAGACATCGTTGACACCGATCTTGACAACCTTTGTCGGGCATTCCGCGCAAACGGCGTCGCAGACAGCGGAGCCGAGGCCGCCGATAACGCTGTGCTCCTCGGCGGTGACGATAAGGCCGGTTTCCTTCGCCGCCTTGACGACGAGCTCGGTGTCAAGAGGCTTGATGGTGTGGATATTTATTACTCTGGCGCTGATGCCGTCGGCCTTGAGCTCTTCGGCGGCTTTGATCGCCTCATAAACCATAAGGCCGGTCGCGATGATCGCAACGTCGTTTCCGTCGGTGAGCTGCTCGCCCTTGCCGATCTCGAATTTATAGGTATCCTTGTCGTGGAATACGGGAACGGCGAGTCTTCCGAAGCGGATATAGACAGGGCCGTCGTGTAAAATCGCGGCCTCAACGGCGGCTCTCGCCTCGACATCGTCGGCGGGGTTGATAACTGTCATACCGGGGATAGTTCTCATCAGAGCGATATCCTCGTTGCACTGGTGGGAAGCGCCGTCCTCGCCGACAGAAATACCGGCGTGGGTAGCTCCGATCTTGACATTGAGATGAGGATAGCCGATCGAGTTGCGGACAATCTCAAAAGCTCTTCCCGAAGCGAACATCGCAAAGCTAGATGCAAACGGGATCTTTCCTGTGGTTGCGAGACCGGCGGCAACGCCCATCATATTTGCCTCGGCGATTCCGCAGTCGATATGTCTGTCCGGGAACTTTTTCTTGAATATACCGGTCTTGGTGGCACCGGCAAGGTCGGCGTCGAGAACATAAAGGTTTTCATACTTATCGCCGAGCTCAGCAAGCGCTTCGCCGTAGCTTTCGCGTGTTGCCTTTTTAACTAACTCTGCCATTTATTATCCCTCCAATTCCTTTAACTGAGCGGTGAGCTCGCTCATCGCCTGTTCATACTGCTCCTTGTTCGGGGCGGTGCCGTGCCAGGAAACCTGGTTTTCCATAAAGGAAACGCCCTTGCCCTTGACACTTGTCTGAATGATAACAACCGGCTGATTTACGACAGTTTCCGCCTCGTTGAACGCCTTTTCGATCGAATCGAAGTCGTGCGCGTCCATAGTGATAACGTGCCAGCCGAAGGCCTTGAACTTCTCGTCGATAGGATAAGGCGAGCAGACGTCGCTGATCTTGCCGTCGATCTGAAGACCGTTATTGTCGACTACGGCGACAAGGTTGTCAAGCTTGTTGTGTGCCGCGAACATCGCAGCCTCCCAAACCTGGCCCTCTTCGATCTCGCCGTCGCCGAGAATCGCGTAGACCTTATATGTCTCGCTTGTGAGCTTGGCGGAAAGAGCCATGCCGCAGGCTGCGGAAATGCCCTGTCCCAAAGAGCCGGTGGACATATCGACGCCGGGAATGTGCTTCATATCGGGGTGGCCCTGAAGGCGCGCGCCGATGTGGCGGAGAGTTTTAAGCTCTTCGACGGGGAAGAATCCGCGGTGTGCAAGAACGGAATAAAGCGCGGGAGCGGTGTGACCCTTTGAAAGAACAAAACGGTCTCTTTCAGCATACTTGGGATCGTTCGGGTAGACATTCAATTTTGCAAAGTAAAGATAGGTCAGAGTGTCGGCAATAGAAAGAGAGCCGCCGGGATGGCCGCTTTTGGCGTTGTAAACGCCCTCAATTATGCCCATTCTGACCTTGCAGGCAGTGATCTGCAGCTGCTTTTTCAGTAATTCGTCCATAATAAATACCTCCGTTTTTTGATATATGACGCGCCGCGCGGAACTGACCATTAACCGCACGGGCGTTTATTTACAGATTTTTTAATATCTCAAGCGCCTCGGCGACCGCTCCGCTGTCGCAGGTGCCTTTGAGAACAAAATCAGCCGCTTCTTTAACGCAGTCCTGTGAATCTGCGGGACAGAAGCTTATATCTGAAAATCTGAGCATCTCGATGTCGTTGTCATAGTCCCCCGCCGCAGCGATTTTAAGGTCTTTCCAACCCTTGATCTCTATCAGCTTCTGAAGAGCGCTGCCCTTAGATACTCCCTCCGGCAGGACTTCAAGGAACTTCGGAAATGATCTGACAAACCTGACGCCCATTCCCTCAAACCTCTTGACATATTCCATCAAACCGTTTATAACCTCGATCTCGTCGGCAAAGAGCATTTTATTCCACGGTTCAAAGATTACGTCGGGGGAATCAACCTTTTTAAAGCTGATTTTCAGGATACTCTGGTGCCATTTTTCAACGGTGTTGAGGTGAAAATAATAGCGATTTGAGAAGGTATAAATCTCCGGAGCGACGCTCGGGAAATTTTTTATGATGTCATAAAATATATCCTTGACTGACTGTGGCAGGTCGATCTCGTAAAGAACCTTGCCTTCACACGGGTCGTATATCACTCCGCCGTTGCATAAAATCGCCGGCTGTTCGGTGATATTTTCGGAGAGAAAGTCGGTGAAGGTGTGAAACGGGCGGCCTGTCGCGGCGACAAATTTTCCGCCGTTTTTGGTGAAATCCCTAAGAGCCGCGGCGTCAATAGGGTTCAAAGTTTTTTGAGATGTCAAAAGCGTTCCGTCTAAATCCGATACAAAAACCGTCTTTGAAAAATCCATTTTTACCTCAGTGATGTAAGTAATTTTTTGAAATATTCGGGGAGAGGAGAATCAAATTCAAGGTACTCCCCTGTCCGCGGGTGGCGGAAGCCGAGCTTTTTCGCGTGAAGCGTCTGACCTTTACAGCCTTTATAAGGCTTTCCGTAGACACCATCGCCGAGTATCGGGTGACCCATATATGCGCAGTGTACCCTGATTTGATGAGTCCGGCCGGTTTCAAGCCTGAATCTCATATATGAATGTCCCCTGAGCTCTTCAAGCGTTTCATAGTGGGTAACAGCTTCCTTTGAACAGTGTTCGGTGACGCACATTCTTTTTCTGTCGTTTCGGCCTCTGCCGATAGGCGCGTCAATAATGCCGGAAGGTTCTTTGAAATGCCCGACGCAGATAGCTTCATATTCGCGTGTAAAGTCATGCGCCTTTATAAGCTCGGCAAGCTGAAGATGAGCAAAATCGTTTTTAGCAACAACTAAAAGCCCGCTTGTGTTCTTGTCGATTCTGTGGACGATGCCGGGCCTGATAACTCCGTTGATCCCGCTGAGCTCGCCTTTGAAGCGGTATAAAAGCGCATTCACAAGCGTTCCGTCCGAATTGCCCGGCGCGGGGTGAACGACCATTCCCTGCGGCTTGTTGACAACCGCGAGGTCGCTGTCTTCGTAGACGACTTCGATCGGAATGTCCTGCGGAACTATTTCAAGCTCAACAGGGTCGGGAATTTCAATCATAACCTCGTCGCCAACACTTAAAATCTTACTTTTGGCAACTGTCAAGCCGTTTACCTTGACGGCATTTTCGGCAATAAGCCTTGCGACAGCGGTGCGCGTCAGGTCGACCTCGGTCTGTTCGGTGAGCCATTTGTCAATTCTGCTTCCCGCGTCAGAGGCTTCGGCCGTGAAGCTATATCTGTTCATTATCGGCTTCCTCAGTCGGAGCTTCGTCAGCTTTCTCTGCTTTTTTTGCCTTTTTGCTCTTTGATTCGCCGAAAAGGATAACGATGCAGAATAGAATCGCTCCGACGACAACGCAGCAGTCCGCAAAGTTGAACACGGGATAGTTTATAAAATCAAGCTTGATATAGTCGACAACTCCGCTGAATGCGTCGGTTCCCTCAATCAGCATTCTGCACCTGTCGATCAGGTTTCCGAGACCTCCCGCAACGATCAGGCTTAGTGAGATCCATTCGGGTTTTGTGACATTCCGGCGCCTGATTATCATATAGGCGAGAATTGCAATTATTATCACAGCGGTCGTTACAGCGAGGAACACCGTCTGCCCGCCGAGAATACTCCAACCGGCGCCATCGTTGCGGATATGCGTCAGACTGAACACCTTAAAATCGCCGATTTTGAAGGTATAGTAACTTCTGATCGCGCCGCGGCACTCCTCAAAGTTTTGTATGACATAGAGCTTGATAAGCTGATCCTCGGCGACCAGCGCTGCAATAAGAACAATTGACAGAATCAACAAAATTCTCAATCCTTACACGCAGGCTGCCGCGAAAAACGCGGCAACCCTGATATTTTTATTCAACGACGTGAGCGCATCTGCGGCAAAGGGTCGGGTGCTCTGCGGATTCGCCGACCGTTTCGGAATAGGTCCAGCAGCGCTCGCACTTTTTACCCTCGGCGCGTCTGACTTCGATTGCAAGGTCGCTGTTATCGTCCGCCTTGCAGATATCGACCTTTGAAACGATAAAGATGTCTTTTAGCTCCTTCTCGGCGCGTTCGACATCGCCGTCGGTAAGCCTTGAATAGTAATCGTCGGCTCCGACGGTGATCTTTACCGCCGCGTCAAGCGACGAGCCGATTACTTTTTCGGCGCGCTCAACCTCAAGAGCCTTTTTAACGTCGTCGCGCAGATTAACGATCAGATCCCATTTCAGGCAGAATTTTTCATCGTATTCAAGCCCAGAAGCGGTCGGCATATCGTTCAGGAAGACCGATTCGGTGTTATCGCCCTTGCGGTGAGGAATATACTTCCAGATTTCGTCGGCGGTAAACGGAATGATCGGTGCAATAAGTCTCGCGAGTGCCGAAAGGATAATATACATCGCGGTCTGAGCGCTTCTGCGAAGCTCGCTTTTGGGCGCTTCGCAATAGAGACGGTCCTTGATTACATCGAGGTAGAAGTTAGACATATCGACGACGCAGAAGTTGTGAATAGACTTGAAAACTATGTGGAAATCGAATGCGTCATACGCCTCCGAAGTCTTGGCGATGAGCTGGTCAAGCCGCATTATCGCCCACCTGTCGAGCTCGGTCAGTCTGTCGAGCGGAACGGCGTCGGTGTCGAAATCAAATGCGCCCTGATTGCTGATATTGCCGAGGATATATCTCGCGGTGTTGCGAACCTTTTTATATGCCTCGGAAAGCTGAGCAAGAATATCCTTTGAAATGCGGATATCGGAATGGTAGTCGCTCGAAGCGACCCAGAGCCTCAGAATATCGGCTCCGTATTTGTCATAGATCTCTTTCGGTTCGATTCCGTTTCCGAGAGATTTGTGCATCGTCTTGCCCTGGCCGTCGACGACCCAGCCGTGGGTGCAGACAGCCTTATAGGGAGCCTGACCCTTAAAAGCGACAGAAGTCAGCAGCGAGCTCTGGAACCAGCCTCTGTACTGATCGGCGCCCTCGAGATAGAGGTCGGCGGGAGAATGAAGTCCCTCGCGCTGGTCGAGAACGGCGGTATGTGTTACGCCCGAGTCGAACCAGACGTCAAGAATATCCGATTCCTTTTCAAATTCGGTGCAGCCGCACTCGCATTTCAGCCCGGGTATCAGTTCAGCGACATCGTGAACCCACCAGGCGTCGGAGCCCTCCTTGCGGAAAGCATCAGCAATCGCCTTGATCGTTTCGTCGTTGATGATCGGCTTATGGCAGTTTTTGCAGTAAACTATCGGGATCGGAACGCCCCAAGTTCTCTGGCGGGAAATGCACCAGTCGGAGCGGTCTCGGACCATTCCCTTTATTCTCTCCTCGCCCCAGGCGGGAATCCACTCGACGCTCTCGATTGCCTTAACGGCTTCTTCTTTGATGCTGTCGACCGAGCAGAACCACTGTTCGGTAGCTCTGAACAGGATCGGAGACTTGCAGCGCCAGCAGTGAGGATATTGGTGGGTGATCTTTTCGGTTGCGAAGAGCGCGCCGGTCTCGGCCATGTGCTTTGCGATGACTTTATTAGCGTCGTCGGTTTTAAGTCCGGCGAACATTCCCGATTCTTCGGTCAGAACGCCCTTGCCGTCAACTCCGACGACAATTCCGACATTGTATTTGCTGCCGATCTCGAAGTCGTCGACGCCGTAGCCCGGAGCGGTGTGTACGCAGCCGGTGCCGCTGTCGAGAGTGACATGATCTCCGACGATTACGAGCGATGTTCTCGGCATAAACGGATGCTGAGCGGTGCAGTATTCGAGTTCCTTGCCGGTGAATGAACCGACGGTCGTGTATTCGCTGATTCCTGCTGCCTTCATTGTCGGCTCGATCAGCTCGCGCGCCATGATATAGTTCTCGCCGTTAGCTTGAACGACTGTGTATTCATAATCGGGGCCGAGGCAGATCGCGAGGTTGCCCGGAAGAGTCCAGGTAGTTGTCGTCCAGATAACGAAGTATGTTTTGTTGAGGTCGATGCCGAGATTAGAGAGAACTCCCCTGTCGTCGGCGACCTTGAACTTAACATAGACCGAGTAGCAGGGGTCGTCCTGATACTCGATTTCGGCCTCGGCAAGAGCGGTCTGGCAGTCAGGACACCAGTAAACCGGCTTCAATCCTCTATAAATGAATCCCTTCTTTGCCATTTCGCCGAATACCTCGATCTGTCTGGCCTCAAATTCGGGCTTCAGAGTGAGGTAAGGATCTTTGAAATCTCCGAGAACGCCGAGGCGCATGAACTGGTCGCGCTGATTGTCAACATAGCTCATCGCGAACTCGCGGCAGTGCTTTCTAAGCTCCAGAGGAGGAATCGCGCCGTTTTCAACCCCGATCGACTTCATCGCTTTGAGCTCAATCGGGAGTCCGTGGGTGTCCCACCCGGGAACATAGGGCGCAAGATAGCCGCTCATGTTCTTTTGCTTGATAATTATGTCTTTCAGAACCTTGTTGAGAGCGGTTCCGAGATGAATGTCGCCGTTGGCGTAAGGAGGGCCGTCGTGGAGAATATATGTCGGTTTGCCCTCGTTTTTCCTCAAGATTTTCTCATAAAGACCGCTTTCGTCCCAATCCTTGACCATTGCGGGCTCCTTGGTCGGCAGATTGCCTCTCATCGGATACTCGGTCTCGGGGAGATTCAGGGTCTTGTTATAATCCTGTGGCATTTTGGGGTTGCTCCTTTCGTGTGAATCAGTTATTATGGTTGTTCTGGCCGAATTTAAGCTCATCGGCGGAGTAGTTCTGGCGTTTGAAGCCCGAAAAAGCAAATTCCGGACGAGGCTCGGGCTTTTCTTCCTTCTGGTGCTTGTGCTCAGGCTCGGGGGCAGCCGGCTTTTCTGGCTCGGGAGCGGCCTCGGAGTTGAGGACCTCCTGAATCTGCTCGTCGGTCAGCTCTGGCAATGAAACAGCGAGCTTGATCTGCTCGTCGAGAATAAGTATAAGCTTCTTCTTGAAGTCGGTGACCTCTTTCTGGAGAGAACGAAGCTTGTCGGTATGCAGCTCGCGCTGTGTCTTTGAAGCTGCCTCGACGGCGGCGAGCTTTTCGTTCTCGGCTCTTATCGCCATCGCGACCTTTTCGACCTCGGAGCGCTTTAAGGCGTCGCAGTCGCTCTTAATATCGGCAAGGAGCGAGTCGCGCTTTGCCTGAGCCTCGGAGACGATCTTTTCGGCCTCTTCCTTAGCCTCGGCGATGATCCTGTTGCCCTGCTTCTGGGCGACAAGAAGAGCGTCGCGGATCGCGTCCTCGTCGTTTCGGTATTCATTGATCTTTTCAACAAGCTTGACTATCTTGAGCTCGTTATCTTCCTTGTCCTTGACAGCCTTCGCATAAGCGATCGCTACGTCGCGAAGATACTCGTCGACCTCTTCCGGCTTATATCCGGCGGCGGATTTTGAAAACTTCTTGTTTGAAATGTCCTGCGGGTTCATTTGGTTACCTCCTGTAAAAATATATAAAATTATCGAAATTTTCTGATAGTGATAAAGAGCCGGTCCTTTCTCGACTGGCCGCCCGCCTCAAAGAGCTCAAGCTTTCCGAAGCCGCGGACCGAGAACCTGTCCCCTTCCGCGACCTTGTCGCTAGGGCTGAAGGTCATGACACGGTTGTGCATAACTCCTTTAGACCTGATAAGCTCCGCGGCCTTGTCCCTTGAAATCCTCAAACCTGTCGCGATAACGGCGTCGAGCCTCAAAGATGCCACGGTTGAATGAATCTCGTCATATTCCTGAACGGGAATATCAGACTCTGAAAAGTCATAGGTTATTCTGACGCCGCTTCTGCCGACCTTGGTCATTTCGGCGACAAGAGGAACGGCGGTATCATAAACAAACACCGCAGTCCTTGATTTTCCGACAAGAATATCGCCCAAAAGCTCGCGCTTGATCCCGAGCGCCATTAAGCTCCCGAGAAAATCGCGGTGTGTCAGCCCTTCGGGGTGATTAAATACAACCGCCTTAAACGGAGGCGAAATGCCGTCTTCGGATCCGGCTCCGAAAGCGATTATTCTTCTTTCGGCGTCGGGGTATCCGCCGAGCGTGACAAAGTCTCCCACCCATTCCGACTTCAAGGCAGCTTCGCAGATCGCAAGCTGCCTGTCGTCGAGAAAGGTAGAAAACAGCATATGATAGCTTGTCTCACTTCGCTGGGCAAGATCGAGAATATGGCGGAGAAGGAGCCTGTCCTCATCATTGAGGGGAATAGCGGGACGGGACATTTAATCAGAAGCTGTATCCGTTATTCTCAAGCTCGCTCATCAGATCGACGCCGCTGAAGCCGACATTCTTCGGCATTATAACGAAGGTCTTCTGCGCAGTCATCTTGATAGTCGCGTCGTTGGCATAAGCAACGCCGGAAAGGAAATCCATGATTCTCTTGGCGTCGTCAGCCTTGACCTGCTCGAGGTTCAAAAGAACGGTCTTCTGATTGTTGAGGTCGTCGCCGATTGACTTTACTTCAGAGAAATCGGTCGGACGGGCAAGAACAATCTGAACTGTTGCGGTGGTAGCGATCTTGACCTCGCGGTTGCGGCGCTCCTCGGCAACGTCAACTACGTTCTGCGCGGCATCTTCATAAATGGGCTGATACTCGCTTTCTTCCTCTTCCTCGCCCAGAAGGAATCCCTTGACAGAATCAATAAAGCTCATGATAATCCTCCATTTTCATATATCAGTAATTTTTTGCTGTCTGTTTTGCGGATATAATAAATCCATCATATTCTTATTATCTTATATTTGCGCTCAGTTGTCAAGCTTTTTTATCAAAAATAAGAGGTTATACTATGCCGCATTTGAAGATATCGGGTCGAGAACTATTCTGTCATAGAGATTCAGATACTCTCCGTCGGAGGTATTTCTTGAAAGAACATAGTCGTCGCCCTCATATATTACGTCGAGTTTTTTAAATTCAAGCCGTTCCCCGACCAGAACATATACTCCCTTTTCTTCGTTCACAAATCTGATCGCGCTTCTCGGTGCTCTTATTCCTGTCTCCTCAACAAAGGTCAGCTCGACGTCTGCGACCCTCGTTTCGGCGAGCTCGGAATCAAGCTCGTCGCAGGAAAGAATTATTATCGCCTCGTTTCCGTTTCCTGTCGGAGTGATGCTTTCAACGGTAACGGTGTGGGTATTTTCCGATGTATCCATTGAAAACTGAAGATCCTGGTGGACAAAATATCTGTCTGCAACGTCGATTACTCCGATCATCTTCCAGGAATAGGCGTTAAAGACCTTCCCGATAGCGTTGCGCTGAGATTCCGAGGTGTTGTCGGGCTTTGCAATGATCGCCTTGATCTGGTCGACGGTCATATCTTCGATAGTCTCAAGACTCAGAGATGATTCATAGCCGTCGATGACTGATGTAAAATAGCCTGATTCGGATGCGGTAATTGTAGCAATCGGCTGCTTCAAAGCGGCGTTGAGGCGGCTGAGCTCGGCGTCAAGCTTCTGAATCCTCGGGGAATAGTCGCTTTCAACCTTCGCGGCAATATTATAGATATTCATAAGGCTCAGCATATCAAGCGAGTCGTCATAAACATTTCTGAAATTGTTCTCGGTGAGATTCAGAAGCAGGTTTTTATAGTTTTCGTTTATCTGGTTGTTGATGAACTCCGGCTGAGCATAATCGGTGACGCCGGGATCCTGGGCGTGTCTGAGGTTTTCAAGCTCCTCGGTCAGCCGCTCGATTCGGTAGCGGTTATATATCTGGGTATAAGAGTCATAAATTCTCGCTATCGCCGAATCCTTTGAAAGCCGCGAGCCGTCGCTGACTGCGTAGTCCATTATCCCTTCGCCGACATACTGTGAATAAACTACGCTTTCGTCCCTGATTATTACGCCGGTGAAGCTCAGGCTTTCCTTGCAGGTATAAAGAACGGCGTCCTGAGTGTTTTCGGTTCTGTTCATTCCGATATATATCTGCGAGCCGATCAGCGCGAACACGCAAAGGACGATCACCGCCATCAAAATAGCGTCTCGGATCCTATTAAATTTTACCATTCAGTCCTCCTCGGCTAAAAAGTCTTTAACAATTTTTTCTGCCTGCGAAACGAGGTCTTCAAAGCTTCCCGCCTCGTCCGGATAAAGCCAGTTGATGCTCTCATTTCTCCTGAACCAGGTAATCTGGCGTTTTGCGTAGCGCCTTGTCGAGCGCTTCAAATTTTCAATACATTCGTCTAAAGAAGCTTCTCCCCTGAAATATGGCGCCAGCTCCTTATATCCGATCGCCTGGCGGGCGGTGCTGAGATTATTTTCGCCGAGCACCTCTTTAGCCTCGTCCAAAAGCCCGTTTTGAATCATCAAATCGACCCGAAGATCAATTCTTTCATAGAGCTTTTGGCGGTCTTTATAGTCGAGCCCGATCATGCAGACATCATAAGGGCTGCCGCCCGATCTGCTTGATCTGATCTGTTCGCTCATCGTCACTCCGGTTGTTTTATAAATCTCGATCGCGCGGATAATTCTTGCAAGGTTGTTTTCGTGGAGTCTCTCGGCGGTTTCGGGGTCAAATTCCCTGAGCATTTCGAGCAGATATGCGTTCCCTTTTTCGGCGGCTAAGGCTTTTAGCTCGCCGCGGACATCGGTTTTCGAGCAGGTCTGGGCAAATTGAATATTGCGTGTCAGCGAGTCGATATAAAGCCCTGTCCCGCCGCAGATCACAGGCACTTTATTCCTTGAAGATATATCGGCAATTACGCCGTGAGCAAGCCTGACATAATCCGCGACAGAAAAATCCTCTTTCGGGTCGAGAAAATCGACTAAATGGTGAGGAATTCCGAGCATTTCCGATTGAGTGGGCTTCGCCGTCGCGATGTCCATTTTCTTATAGATCTGCATCGAATCGGCGCAGACAACCTCGCCGGCGATTCTTCTCGCAAGCTCGGCCGCAAGGGCGGTTTTCCCCGAAGCTGTCGGCCCGACGACAGCAACTGTCTTGATTTTATTCATACAATTCGCTTGAAAAGCTTTTCGATTTCGTATTTTGTGAACTTAATGAGCGTCGGTCTGCCGTGGGGGCAATACTGAATCACATCGTCGATGACAAGCTGCGCGAGCTTTTGAAGCTCTTCCGGCGAAGAAAAGGTGTTTGCCTTGATCGCAGCCTTGCAGGCGATCGAATGGAACAGCTCGTCATAAACCTCAGAGCCGCCGCTCCGCCTACCCTCGGCGATACTGTCGGCGATCTGTGTCAGAAGGTCGGCCGGGTCCTCTTCTCCGAGAAGAACCGGAACGCCGTAGACTCTTATCTCAGGGCAGTCGGCGGCTTCAAGTGTAAACCCGAAGCGCTTTAACATCGCGAGGTTGCCGACAACTGCGCTGTGTCCCTCGGCCGAAAGCCTGACGGTAAAGGGGGTAATGACCATCTGGCTTTCGATATTCATTTCGCCCTCTTTCAGGCGGTCATAGTTATATCTCTCGTGCGCGGCGTGCTTGTCGATAAGATACATATCGTCTCCGCGCTGGACAACGATATAAGTCTTGAATACCTCGCCGACATATTCGACCGGAACGCTCTCGGGGTTTATTTCGAGAGGCTTCGGCTCGGGGTCTTTTGCCTGAACAAATTCCTCCGGGATTTTCATGATCTTCTCGCGAGGGATATATTTATATCTCGCCGCTGCCTCGATTTTATCCGGCTCCGTCTTTTCGGGTTCTGAAGCGTTCTCACTTTTGTCCTTGGTGTCGATATAAATCGGCTTGGCGTAGATGCTTCCGGCGGAAAAGTCGAACCAGTCGGCTTTGTCTGCCTTAGCGCTGGTTGCAGGCGAGGCCGAAAACTTGATCTCGGTCTGCTGGTGGGGCTGCTCCGCTTTGCCGCCTCTGATCTCCTCCGGCGTAAGCGTATTTTTGGAGTAAGTGGCTTTTTCGCTGAGCTCTGCCTCCATCGGCGAGTCAAAGGTCATCAAAGCATTTTTTACAGCGAAATAGACCGCGTCATAAACCGGTTTTTCATCGCTGAATCTTATCTCGATCTTCGCAGGGTGAACGTTGACGTCGATGCTCGAAGGGTCGAGCTGGAGCATCAGCACACATCCCGGGAATTTACCGGTCATAATGCAGTCGCGGTAGGCCTCTTCGAGAGCGACCATGCAGGTGACGGATTTTACATATCTCGAATTGACATAAAAATTCTGAAAAGCGCGGTTTGCCTTCGACATAAGAGGCTTTGTGACATATCCCCTGACAGATATTCCGTTCAGCGAATAGTCGACAGGTATCACCGAGCCGTGAAATTCCTTTCCCATCACCGAATAGATCGCCGAGGAAAGCTTTCCGTCGCCCGAGGTGACAAGCTCCGACTTGTTGTCGCGGATAAACTTGAACGAAATCTCAGGGTGGGAAAGAGCGAGCTTTGAAACAACGTTCGCGACAGAGTTCCCCTCGCTGACGTCTTTTTTGAGGAATTTCAGCCGTGCGGGGACGTTATAAAACAGGTCGCGGACTGTAATTGTAGTTCCGTTGGGGCAGCCGCTTTCTTCATAGCAGGTGTCCTCTCCGCCCTCGATAGCGCTGTGAACTCCATAGTCGGAATATTTGCACTTGGTCAGAAGATCGACCTTTGAAACAGCGCAGATTGAAGCGAGGGCCTCGCCTCTGAAACCGAGGGTGTAGATGTCGGTCAGATCGGCTTTTGTCTTGATTTTTGAGGTAGCATGGCGCATAAATGCAAGCGGGATATCCTCAGGGGCAATTCCGTGGCCGTTGTCGGTAACGCGCATATATGTCCTGCCGCCGTTTTTGATCTCAACGGTAATCGTAGTCGAACCGGCGTCGATCGAGTTTTCGACAAGCTCTTTGATGACGCTGGACGGACGTTCGATCACCTCGCCCGCGGCGATAAGCTCATATACCGATTTATCAAGCATACGGATTATTGCCATGATCTGCCGCTCCTTAAATATACTTTATGATGTCCTCGATGAGCTCGCGAAGTTCACTGTCGCTCAGCTCATCAATATTTGTCTTTCTGAGTCTGTTGACGGCTTCGTTTTCACTGATGCTGTCAAACGAAAGCTGACCGGAGCTGTCCTTTTCGGAAACGTCGCTCTTGACTTCAAGGGTCGAGAGAATCTCCTTTGCGCGGTTTATCAGCTTCGGCGGCAGGCCGGCGAGTTTAGCGACTTCGATTCCGTAGCTCTCGTCGACACCGCCTCTGACGATTTTTCTTAAAAATCTGACGCCGTCGCCGCTGCGCTTGACCGCGACGCTGTAATTTAAAACGCCGGGGACCTGCCCCTCAAGCCCGATGAGCTCGTGGTAATGTGTCGCAAAGAGAGTTTTGCAGCCGATAAGCTTCGGGTCGGCGATATATTCCGCAACGCTTCTCGCGATGCTGATTCCGTCGTAGGTCGAGGTTCCTCTGCCGACCTCGTCGAGGATAACAAGGCTGTTTTTAGTCGCGTGTCTGACGATTTCTGCAACCTCGCTCATCTCGACCATAAAGGTCGACTGACCGGCGGTCAGGTCGTCAGACGCGCCGACGCGGGTAAAAATCTGGTCGACTACCGAAATTTTTGCATATTCCGCGGGAACGAACGAGCCGATCTGCGCCATAAGCGTTATCAGCGCGACCTGACGCATATAAGTCGACTTGCCGGACATATTCGGGCCGGTGATTATCGACATTCGGTTCGCGCCGAGATCGAGATAGGTGTCGTTCGGGACAAACAGCTCGTCTTTAAGTGTCAGCTCGACGACAGGGTGACGCCCGTTTTTGATCTGAATGATACCGTCGATGGCAATATCAGGCTTGCAGTAGTTGTTTGACATCGCGACTGTCGCAAATGACGTTAGAACGTCGACTGCCGCGAGCGCGACAGAAGTCTTCTGAACCTCATTGAGCCGTTCGCCGCAGAAATCTCTTATTTCGGCGAAGATGTCGGCCTCAAGTGCGCTGATCTTCTCCTCTGCGCCGAGAATCATTTCCTCGGCGTTTTTAAGCTCCTCGGTAACAAACCTTTCGGCGTTTGCGAGGGTCTGTTTTCTTATGTAATCCTTCGGAACAAGGTCGTAATATGACCTTGTGACTTCGATATAATAGCCGAAAACGCGGTTATACCCGACCTTTAGGTTTCTGATTCCGGTGCGCTCCCGCTCCCGCTCAACGATCTCGGTTATTATCCCCTCGCCGTTGTTTTTGATGTCGCGAAGCCTGTCCAGCTCGTCGTTAAAGCCGCCGCGTATCACTCCGCCGTCTTTATATGTAGCCGGAGGCTCGTCGACTATTGCGTTTTCGATCAGATTAGCAATCTCGGTCAAGGGAGACATTTCGGAGTTGAGTTCACTCAGAAGCTCCGACTTAAAGCCGGAAAGCCGGTTTTTTATATCCGGAAGCTTCAGAGCCGTTGCCGAAAGGGATTTCAGGTCATTCGGCGTAGCGGTTTTATACATGACGCGGGTCATTAGACGTTCGAGGTCATACACACCGCTCAAAGAGTCAATGAGATATCCGAGCTCTGAGCCGTTTTCGGTCAGCTCTTCGACTGCGTCGAGCCGCTGCATTATCCGATAAGGGCTGATCAGCGGCTGCTCAACATAGGAGCGCAGCATTCTGCGGCCCATCGAGGTTTTGGTCTTGTCCAGCACCCATAAAAGAGAACCCTTTTTCTCGCCGGTGCGCATAGTTTTAATTATTTCAAGATTCGCCCGCGCGGTATATCCTAGGTGCATCACCTGCTCACCGTCGTGCAGCTCAACTTTAGAAAACCTGCCGATGCTGACGCGCTGAGTGTCGCAGATATAGCCGCAAAGCGCCGCGAGTGCGCAAAGTCTCGGGTCGGACTCGTCGAGCCCGATAGACTCGATGCTTTCGGCGGAAAACTGCTTTAAAATGTCCTCCCGGCGATAAAGCGGGTCAAAGTCCTTGTCGGGAAGCTGGCTGACACTTGTTCTGAGCTTGTCGCTGACAAAGCGCATTACCGAATCAAGCGTTCTGAATCTAGGTTGGCAGACTATTTCGGAGGGATTAAAGCGAGAGAGGCAGTTTATTATTTCCTGCTCCGTTTCTTTACCGGAATATCTGAATAGATTCGCCTCGCCGGTCGACATATCGGCAATGCAGACCGTTGCTTCGTCGCCGTTGAGATATACTGCGCAGAGCCAGTTATTTGCGCCCTCGTCGAGCATATTGCTGTCGGTAAGCGTTCCCGGGGTGACGATTCTGACAATGTCGCGCTTGACTATTCCCTTTGCGAGCGCAGGGTCTTCCATCTGCTCGCAGATAACGACATTATAGCCGTTCTCGATCAGGCGCTTTATATAGATGTCGCAGGCGTGAAACGGCACACCGCACATCGGCGCGCGCTCGTCGAGGCCGCAGTCCTTTCCTGTCAGAGTAAGCTCCAGAACCTTTGAAGCGACGATCGCGTCGTCGAAGAACATTTCATAGAAATCCCCGAGGCGGAAGAAGACGATCTTGTCCATGTGTTCAAGCTTGAAGTCAACATACTGCCTCATTCCCTGAGAAAGGCGGGACATATCTATGTCCTTTAAAGTCAGTGCCAAATAATCACCCCGCTGTTTTTAATGATTTATGCTCAGTGGCAGCCTCCGCAGGTGGAGCAGTTTCCTGTGCAGTTGGAGCGCGGATCGCAGGTCGCGGGATCTTCGCCGTTGGCGCAAAGCTGAATTATTCCGTTGACCTCGAGTATCATGTCGTCAAACTCGGTCTTTGCTTCGTTATAGGCGGCCATATTGGGGTTACGCATAATATCGGCATAAATCGAGCGGATATTCTTGTTGAGCTCGTCGATCTTTTCCTGTGACTTGTCGGTCTTCGACATCTCGCGGTTGAGCTGCATTCTGCCGACATTAAACTCGCCGATCAGTTTCTGGAGCTCTTCGTCAGAGTCGTTCTTTTCACGGGCAGCAAGATAGGCGGCATATCTCGGGTCGGCCTGGATCGC